>JAIRWZ010000030.1 GCA_031268615.1 Actinomycetes bacterium
ACTGGCCATGCGAGCTTTGGGGAGCAATGACCCAGGCGCGCGTGCTTGTGGGGTTGATATTGAGCCTATCAAAGTACGTGCGCACGTGTTCGCGGCAGTATGCGCCGGTATCGGGGGCGCCCTGTATGCGGGCATTGTCGGCTACCTCAGCCCCAGCCTGTTTGGAGCCTCTACCGCTATTTTGTTTCTGGCCATGGCAATTATCGGGGGGCGCAACTCACTGGTCGGTCCGGTGATTGCAAGCATTGTTCTGACTGCCATTCAGTATCTGGCGATTCTGGTACCTGACTTGCCTGATACGGTACGCTCTGCGCTCCAAACGCTGGAAACGGACCTCTACGCGCTGCTGATTATCCTGCTGATACTGTTCGCACCCAAGGGCATAGGCGCGTTGTTTCGAAAGCGGGCAGCTGGCGGGAATGACTTTGTAGGGACGCCTTCCGACCGCAGGTCGGTTGGCGTCCGCGAACAGCGAGCCAACTCGCGGTTGGAAAACTGTTCCGACAATGACACTGAATCGCAGACCCCTGAATCGGACGCTCCACGATGAGCCTGTTGCGAGTATCAGGTCTGACGAAACGTTTCGGCGGCGTAGTTGCCGTCGATAACGTCGGCCTTGACGTTGAGCAGGGGCAAATCAAAGGTCTCATCGGTCCCAACGGTGCGGGCAAGTCAACGCTGTTCAATTGCATATCCGGCTTTGAGCGCTATGACAGTGGTACGATTACGTTCCAATCCGGCACGTGTCTGCGCGCAGGAGACCAACGCCAAGCCCTACGTTTGGGCATTACGCGTAGCTTCCAGACTCCTGCCTTGTTCGATGACTTGACGGTACGCGACAACTTGTTGGTGCCGCTGTTGGCGTCTGGCAGCACTCGTTTTTTGCGTGCAGCTGCCGGACCTCTGTTGCCTGGCAATCGCCGCAGGTGGCGTGCTGCTTTGGCGGAATGCCAGCGTGTGATGGAAGCCTTTGACATTGACCGATGGGCAGACAGTCTTGCCGGAGACTTGCCGGCAGGAACGCGCAGGATAGTGGAACTGGTACGCGCGGTATCAGCCGGGTCTGTGGACGTACTCACTTCGCGAAAACAGGGAAGTCGGGGGCCACAGCTGCTCTTGCTGGATGAGCCGGCAGCTGGCTTGAACCCGTCGGAAACAGCGGCGCTGGGGGCGCACGTGCGGCGGGTACGACAGATGGGAATCACGGTACTGTTGGTCGAACACGATTTGGGCTTGGTCATGTCGCTCTGCGACGAGGTCGTCGTGTTGGACCACGGGCGCAAGATTGCCGAGGGACCCGCCCGGTTGGTGCAACGCGACGAGGCGGTCATTGCCGCTTATGTGGGGACCGGCGGAAAGGCAGGAAGCGAGTTGCCGGTGCGCCACTCTGGGTTGCGCTCGGCAGACGAGTTACCGGTGCGTGAGTTCCGGGCTTGACCCGGAATCCAGAGATATGCAGAACGGATAACGGAGATACAAAAAATGGAGATTTTGGGAGAATAGGACACGGTCATGCCAATTTGGAATCCGGAATATGAGTGCTTAAGCCGCGCCGACATGCGTGCGCTGCAGCTAACACGGTTACAGAGCAGTGTTAGCTGGGCCTATGACAACAGTCCTTGGTATCGTGCTGTCCTGGACAAAGCGCAGGTCAGCCCACGCGACGTGCGCAGTCTGGACGACCTGAGACGCCTGCCTTTTACCGATAAAACAGCATTGCGTGACAGCTACCCCTTTGGGCTGCTGGCTCTGCCCCTGCGTGACATAGTTCGTCTGCATTCGTCCAGCGGCACGACGGGGAAACCGGTGGTGGTTGGCTATTCGCGCGCTGATTTGAACGCCTGGACGGAGGTCTGCGCCCGCGTTGCGTCAATGGCCGGGGTTGTGGCAAGTGACCGCGTGGACATGACCTTTCTGTATGGCATGTTTACCGGCGGGTGGGGGATGCACTATGGGGTTGAGCGTATCGGCGCAACGGTTATCCCGGCAGGTGCGGGCTCGACCGAACGTCACCTGATGATGTTGGCAGATTTTGGCACGACTGTGTTTGTGGGCACCCCGTCCTATGCCATCTATCTGGCCGAAGTAGGGGAGAAAGCTGGGGTGGATTTTGCCACGCTGCCGATTCGACTGGGGCTGTTTGGCGGGGAGGCAACCTCGACGAAAATGCGTGAAGAAATCGAGGCGCGTCTGCACATACGCGCGACCGACAACTACGGACTGTCAGAGGTCGGTGGTCCCGGTGTGGCGGGCGAATGTGAAATCGGCCTGGGACGTCACGTCAATGAGGACCACTTCTATCCGGAAATCGTTGACCCATCCAGTGGGGAACCGGTGCCCTTCGGGGAAGAAGGGGAGCTGGTGCTGACCACTCTGACGAAAGAGGCCATGCCCATCCTGCGGTTCCGCACGCATGACCTCACCCGTTTCGTGGAAGGTCCCTGCGCCTGCGGACGCACAACCGTTCGCATAGAACCCATCCGCAATCGAACCGACGACATGCTAATCATTCGCGGCGTCAACGTATTCCCATCACAGGTCGAAGACATTCTGTTCAGCGTCGAAGGCACGACGCCGCACTACCTGCTGGTGGTGGAGCGCAAAAGCGGCCTGGACAGCCTGGAACTACGCATAGAGATTGACGCGCGGCTATTCTCGGACCGCATGGCGCCCCTGGTAGAAATGCAAGAGCAAATAAGTGAGCGCGTCCAGAACGTCCTTGGCCTGCGAGTGCAAGTCACCCTGGTAGAGCCCGGCAGCATAGAGCGCACTCAAGGCAAAAGCAAGCGAGTACTGGACAGGAGATAATCCCCCTGTCAGCTGTGGAAGCCACGCCATTTCGTACCACACTTAGCGCCAAATCATACTGAATGGATATTGACAAGGGGTATTGTGATATATATTATGTATATATCACTGAAAGGAGGAGCTATGCCTACGATAACTAAATTGAGCAAGTGGGGTACGGGTCAAGGTATCCGATTGCCGAAGCCAATTTGTGAAATGCTGGATTTGCATATCGGAGACGGGTTGGCTCTGCGTGTGGACAATGACGTCATCATTCTTGAGAAGGACGGTGAATCGGAATATTCGATAGACAGGCTTCTGGCCAATTATTCGGGTCCCAATCCTGAACCTTATGATTGGGGCGCTCCTGTGGGACGAGAGGAATGGTAATGCCAAGCTCGTTTGTTCAAGGAGACATAGTTGAGTTTAATTTCAACCCAACAAAAGGCCATGAACCTGCTGGGCGCAGACCGGCTCTTGTCGTTAGCCGGGACAAATTTAACCTGTCAACATCCATGCCGGTCGTCTGTCCCATTTCGACTCGCAACAATGGTTATCCCTTGCATTTCAGACTTCCCGAAAATTGCGACACGAAGGGCTTCGTTTTGTGCGAGCAAATGAGAAGTGTGGACTTGGAAAGTCGTGATGCAAAGGTTGTCGAACACCTCAATACTGATGGGAAGTTCATGTTATCAGTAATCTGCTGCCTCATCAGTTTTTGGTAAACCAAACGCAATTATCACAAAGGCACTCATAAGTTACATTAAGAAAGCCCCGTTGTCCGACGCAAAGTGTCGGACAACGGGGCAACATTATCAGACATTTCAGCAGACCAGCATTTTCAGAATCACTTCCTAAATGTCTGATAATGTATCTTATGGGTATAAATGAATTTCTAAAGAGAAGACCCCCAAATGGGGTCTTCTCTTCTCATGCAGCAATGTAGTGGCAGGAATGGACCCCCGGTCGGGGCCGAGGGCAGGCTCAGTACTCACTTCGTCCCTTTCCGGCTTGTCCTTGTCTTAGTTGCTCAACTTAATCTGTGATACGGGGAACTTCCACCACCACATGGGGGTTGCGTCGGTAACGCCGCCGGTAATCCGCTTGTTGTAGCCGAACAGCGCGTTGGGATACGCAAACACGTAGTATGGGACTTCTGCGTCCACGATATTGCAGGCTTCAATCATCAGCCGTGTCCGCTCCGCGTCATCGGTCGATTTACTCTGTTGGTTCAGCAGGTCATCCACTTTGTCGTTTGTGTAGGCGGCTATATTGCTGCCTCCGTCCCCTATGAGCCCCTTCATAAGTTCTGGGGTCAGAACGCCGGCGGGGTCCGGAAAATCCGCGAACCATTCCAGAATGAGCAGGTCGTAGGGACGCACACCGTCCTTGATACCTGACCCGAAGGCTTCGGAAATCAGCTCGTCCTGCGAGATTTTGTTGATTTTAACGGTAATGCCGATTTCTTTCAGCGCCTGTTCAAAAGCCAGCGACATTGAATTGAAAGTCGAAAATTCGCTGGTGTCAAAGGTGCATTCGAAACCATTTGGATATTTTGACTTTGCCAGATACTGTTTGGCCTGTTCCAGGTTGTATTCATATTTTGGATGGTTGGCCAGATATTCTTCCCATTGCGGCTTTTCAAACAGGAATAAAGATTCCGGCACCAGTGAATAGTTGGTCGGCAGGCCGTATTCTTTGATGACATTTTCCTGTAATGCCGGCATGTCAATGGCCGCGGCAATCGCCTTGCGGACATTCACATCATCA
>JAIRWZ010000045.1 GCA_031268615.1 Actinomycetes bacterium
CGCAAACGCCGAATCTCTTCGGTCGCGGCGTTCTTTTCGGCCAGAGCGTCGTGGACAATGCCGTCAGCTTTCCTCTCCGCTGCCGCTACCAGCTCCTGACTGCGCGCTTCAGCCTTTGCCAGCACATCATCACTAGCCCGCTGCGCAGTCAACAGAGCATTATGTATCGTGTTTCTTTCGGCCTCGAAATTCAGAGACTTCGATTCAGCCGACGCAACCCGCTCTTGCAACTGTACTGACTCCGCGCCCAAGCGCTCCAGTTCAGCCGCCACCGCGTCCAAAAAGCTATCCACCTCGTCCTCACGATACCCGCGCATCGCGTGGCCAAACTCTTTCTGATGCACATCCAACGGCGAAATTCTCATAACAGCCTTCCTTAAGGTCGCGTCCAATCGTCACAACTGTTATACCACAAACAAGCACACAGAACGAAGTAAGTACGCCCAAAGCCACCCGGCTCTGCCTCAAGAAATCCAAAGAGGCTTACAGGTCGCGACCCAGGAATGCTCCAGACTGTCGGCTCCAGAGCTGGGCGTACTCACCCTCTGCACCTACCAGCTGGGCATGGCTGCCGTCCTCTACAATGCGCCCATCCCGCAACACGATAATGCGGTCCAGACTGGCAACCGTCGAGAGTCGGTGCGCTATGACTATCGAAGTCCGCCCGGCCATCAGACGAATCAGGGCTTCCTGAATCAATTTTTCGCTTTCAGAATCCAGCGCGCTGGTGGCTTCGTCCAGCACAAGTATGGGTCGGTCTGCCAGAATAGCGCGGGCGATGGCAATACGCTGACGCTGACCGCCTGATAACTTCACGCCACGTTCTCCGGTCAGGGTGGCAAAACCCGCCGGAAGCGCTTCGATGAAGTCAAGCGCGTTCGCTTTGCGAGCAGCCTGTTCAATAGCTGACGGCGTGGCTTGCGGACAGCCGTACGCGATATTTTCCGCGATACTGCGATGAAAAAGCAGTGGCTCTTGTGGCACATAACCCAGCTGTTGGCGCAGACTTATCTGGGTCACGGCGGCAATGTCTTGCCCGTCAATCAGTATGCGTCCGGCTTGCAAATCCGACAGACGCAACAGCAAGGCCGTCAGGGTAGTTTTACCCGAACCGCTGCGACCCACCAGACCGACACGCTGCCCAGCCGGAATCTCTAAGGTAAAGTCCTCAAAAACACCGTTGTGCTTGCTTTGTTCAGCATAGGCAAAATGCAGATGGCGAAACGAGATAGCGCCACGCCTCACGTTGAGCGGACGGGCGTCAGGGCGGTCGTCAACCAGTCGTGGCTCGTCTAACACCAGCGTCATATCGTGCGCGTCTCCGAAACCACGATTTATGGCCTGAAACACCTGGCTGATACGATTGAACTGCATGGTCAGTTGGTTGGTATAGGAAAACATCATAACCAGCGTGCCAGCCGAAATGCCAAACCAGGCATTCCTGCCGGTCATGAAAATAACTACCAGGGTCATAATGATGACGATGATGGCGCTGGTGGTAGCCCCTCGCAGAGTTGAGGCACGCATGCGGCGGGTGTCAGCCGCAAGCACCTCACGATTGGCGGCGTCAAACAGTTCGCGCTCCCAGTGTTCACGTCCATAGGTCTTAACAGAAAGGATATTAGTAATGCTGTCAGAGAGTTCGCCGGAAAGCTGATTAGAAGCGGCGGCTGCCTCCGCATTCAGCGGCAGCACCCGCTTATACATATAGTAGGCGGCTATCAGATAAATGACCAACAATGCCAGCAGTAAGGCAACATAGAGCGGCACCACGCGCACCAGCATAAGCACCGTAAAGACCGCGGAGCCGACAATAGCAAATATCGCGTAAATCAGCGCTTCCAGCAGCGTGGAATAGGCCGCGATGAACTTTTGGGTCTGACTAACCAGCGAGCCACCGAAACGATTTGAATGAAAGGTCATTGACTGATTAGATAGCGTATCAAAAGCCAGGGTCGCCAAAGCATAGTTCGCGCGCAGTTCCAGCTTCCAGACCGAATAGTCCTGTAGTTTGCTTGACAGTTGTCCCAGCGCATTGACCGCAACCAGCGCCAAAATAGAGGGACCAAACACAGACAAAATGTCAGACGCGGCGACGGGTGCGGCACTGACGCGGTCAATCACGCGTCCTATAACGTAAGGATTGGCGAAACTCAGCAAAAAGATGAAGCCGAGAGTCGAACAGACAGCCAACGCGAACATCGGCCACTGGGCAACCGTTACCCGCCAGTAATGGCGGAGGGTCCGAGCAACGCTACTCTTCGTCGTATTCGTCGTATTCGTCGTCTGAATCGACATCTGCTTCCAGCTCTTCGCTGCGCCACACCGCCGCTTCGACCGCCTCAAAGAACGCGGTGCGCACGCCCCCACTTTCCAGCTCGGCCAGGGCACGAATGGTCGTGCCACCCGGTGAGGCCACCGCGTCAATCAGAACTTCGGGGTGCTGACCGCTATCCAGCAGTAGTTTCGCTGTTCCGGCCGCCGTTTGCGCAGCCAACTCCTGGGCCAAGGCACGTGGCAGACCCTGCGCGACACCGGCTCGCGACAGAGCGTCGATTACCAGCGCAAAGTAAGCAGGACCGCAGCCAGAAATCGCCGCTCCCGCATTTTGCAGCTCTTCGGGAACCACCGCGGCACGCCCCACACTCTCAAATAGCTGCACCACAATACGCATATGCGCAGGTTCTACCCGCTGCCCTGCTGACAACAACGCCATGCCAACACGCACCATCGCTGGTGTATTGGGCATTACGCGCACGACCGGCGTGTCATCGGGCAGCGCACCTTCCAGATATTCCAGAGTAACCCCGGCGGCAATCGACAACAGCAGCGCGCCATTCAACCGCAATGCTAACTGGGGCAGAACCTCACCGACTACCTGCGGCTTAACTGCTAACAGGCAGACGTCGCCGGGGTGCAACACTACCGGAGTCAGAGCTTCCAGACCTTCAACCCCATAGGTATCAACTAAGCGAATGCGTCGGTCCCCATCAGGCTCAACGACACTGATTTGTTGTGGTCGCAGCAAGCCTGCCGACACAAAGCCAGCCAGCAAAGCTTCGCCCATAGCGCCCCCGCCGACAAACAGAAACTTTCCGATTTCAACTGACATAGCCTATGCCCTCCTTGGTATTCACTTCACTCGCTGTCTTGTCTTCGGGGATGTATCTGCAGTTTGAACAATAAACTATCTGAACCACTGGTGCGTGAAAGCGACCCGTCGCGTCCATAAGCCAGCCCCAGCGCAAAATCGAGACAGCGCCGCCGCACGGCAGGCTCGGCTTCCGACACATCAAACATCACGGCGTTCCCTTCCTTGAAACGGTCCGCCACGGCGTTCATGTCGTCAAAACTCCTAATCTCTACCCGGGAACCATCGCGGCTTGCAGTCGCGGCTCGCAGCGTCCCGCCAGTCTCCCCGCGCAGTGACGAAGGCACGTCGCGCAAAGGCGCCCCAATAGCGGCAGCAGCGCGTTCCAAATCCGGTTTGCGCACATGTTTGGTGACGGCAGAGGGCGCAGCTCCCGACGCGTAGGGACTCTCCTGGGAATAGAAGCGCTCGCTCAAAGTAGCGCCTCCAGGAATGGACCCCCGGTCAAAGCCGGGGGCAGGCTCAGTACTCACTCCGCCGGAGCTGCCGCTGCCCTCCCCGCCGACTTCGCCTGCCTCACCTGCGCCGCCTGCGCCGGTCGCGCCACTCGCACCGCCCGCCACGTCCGTCCTGACATCAAGGTCAGCCGCCGCAATTTCCTCGTTCACGTATTCTGAATCCCAGCCTGGGCCAAACCCCAACCGGTCCTTTATGCTGTCCCACAGTCCCATAAAATCCTCAAATCCTCCCTGTTCAGACGCGACGGGCCGCC
Organism: Actinomycetes bacterium; assembly: GCA_031268615.1. Taxonomy (GTDB): domain Bacteria; phylum Actinomycetota; class Coriobacteriia; order WRKU01; family WQUG01; genus JAIRWZ01. The sequence goes on from JAIRWZ010000045.1 coordinate 3,864, forward strand.
GCCACGCGCCGCCCAAAGGCCGGGCCGAATCCGACCCCCTCATTCACGCAAACAGCGCGGTGCCCACGCGTACCAAAGTCGCGCCTTCTTCAATGGCGACCTCGAAATCTCCGCT
>JAIRWZ010000050.1 GCA_031268615.1 Actinomycetes bacterium
GTCTCGCTGCGCGAGATCAGCGGCCGTCAGCTGCAATCCGCGCGTGGGAAGCTGTTGGGCACGGCAGACGACGTTTTGTTTGACCCGCACGACCTACGCGCCCTCGGATTGTCGATAAAACGACAACCGGGGGCGTTGTCTGTCTTGGGCGGCAATCGCATGAAGTGGCGTTATATCGCGCGACAGGAGCTGCGCTGTAATGACGATGGCACCTTAGCAATTGCGAAACAGGCGCCTGCGCAATCGTCCATCAATTGGGATGACACGCTGATTCTGTACGGTCTGCCAGTTGTCTGTCAGGACGGTACGCCTTTAGGCAAAGTTGCCGACGCGAGGTTGGACTGGTCAACTGGCATATTGGAAGGCATTGCCTTGTCCGCGGGAGTGACAGCCGATACCGCCTTGGGCAAGCGTCTCATTCCCGCTACGTTGCTGCGTGGTTTTGTGGCAGGGGTGGCCGACAATGAACCCCATGTGCTGGTGGTCGCAAACCAGGCGGCCGACATCGTGCATCCCGGTGGGGTTGCTGCCACTGCGGGCACGGTGGCAGCGACGGTGGGAGCTGCACTGTCAGCGCAGGTAGGCGCACATCATCCCGGACAAGTGGCAGGTAAGGTGGCTGCGTCAGCTGCCCGTGGTGTGGGGCGCGTCGTTGCCGACCGACGGGTGCGTGGCGTTTACGGACGTGCGATGTCCGCGTTATCGGGCTTTGGCAAAGCCTATCGAGAGGGGCTGCAGGAAGATGACCAGAGCGATGAGTAGTCGGCAGTCTGATATTTATGTGGGCGGCGGTCTGGGTGGTCGCGATGGACGCGGTGCGCCTCTTGATTTGAGAGGTACAGGAGGTGCAGGTCCTTCCGCTGGTGGCCGTAGGCCCGGTTCGCGACGGTGGCTGCTGATTATCGGAGCGCTGGCAGTCTTTGTCCTGGCGTGGATGTTCGGTCCGCGCCTGCTGTCGCTGTCAGTACCGGTACGCTTAAACGGCGAAACATACAAGGTAAAAACGGGCACGCCCGTTACGCAGTTTATTGACGACCATCTGAATGTTGACGAATACACCGGGGATTTGTTGGCTATTGACGGCAGTCCCTTGAAAATTAACGAAGGAGAAACGCCGGTAGTGACGGTGAATGGACGTCCTGCCGCCAAGCGTGCTACGGTTAAAGCTCATGACGTTGTTGTGGTAACGATGGGCGCTGACCGAACCGAACCGATTACGGAGAACAGTACGCTCGTGCAGCCAAAGTTGTCGCGTAACGGGCATGGACAGATGATTGAGGTTACCGATACCGGACAGGTAGGCGTCAAAGTTACCCCGGTTGGCGACGAATCGGGTCTTCAGGCTCCGACAGAGGTTCGCACAAAAGCTAAAGCGGTCAAATTGCGCCAAGTCAACGCCTGGAAAGTTCGCCCAAAAGTCGTGGCGCTGACCTTCGACGATGGTCCCAACCCCGGCGAAACCGAAAGTGTGCTGAAAATTCTGGCTCGCGAACAGGTGCCGGCAACTTTTTTCATGGTGGGAAGCAGCGCAAAAGCCTATCCCAAGCTGGTCAAAGCGGTCGCTGATGGGGGACACCAGCTGGCATTGCACGGGTTTACACACAAGTCGCTGGACAAACTGAAGTCGGCAGAGGTCGAAAGTGAGCTGAAGCAAACCGCCGAAGCCATTGAAGAAGTGACGGGAGCGCGTCCAGACTGGCTGCGTCCTCCTTACGGCGCGGTCAATGCCTCCGTCTATTCTCTGCTGGGGGAACAACACACTAAAGTGGCTCTGTGGAGCGTGGACCCCCATGATTACCAGAAACCGGGCGCGAAGGCTATTGCCAGCCGTGTCGTTGATGGCGTAGGTCCCGGCTCGATTGTACTGCTGCATGATGGCGGAGGAGACCGGAAACAGACGGTAGCGGCTGTTGAAGTGATTATTAAGAAACTCAAGCAGAAAGGCTATCGTTTCGTAACCATTCAGCAAATGTGGAATCTTTCCCAGTGAGAACAGCTTTCCGACCAAAGAGTGGCGCAGTTATGTGACCGTTGTTTGTTTGGACGTACTCACTTCGTAATTATCGCTATACTGCCCCTGCAAGCCAGATGGCCGAGGTGGTGTAAAGAGCAAGGGAGCGTGAAATGCCAGTAAAGATTCAGGACGGATTGCCCGCGATAAAGACCCTGGGGTCGGAAAACGTGTTCGTTATGACGGGGACGCGGGCGGCGGGGCAGGACATTCGGCCCTTGCGGATTTTGGTGCTGAACCTGATGCCGGCCAAGATTACAACCGAGACTCAACTGCTGCGGGTGTTGGGCAACACGCCGCTGCAGTCCGAGGTGACCTTTTTGCGTACGGCTACCTATCAGGCCAAGCACACCGACCAGCGGCATTTGGAGGTTTTTTACCGGACTTTTGCGGACGTGCGCGACGAGTTTTGGGACGGGTTGATTATCACCGGTGCGCCGGTTGAGCGGCTGCCGTTTGGTGAGGTTGATTACTGGGACGAGCTGGTGTCGATTTTTGAGTGGGCGCGCGCGCGGGTGTATTCAACTTTTTGTATTTGTTGGGCGGCTCAAGCGGCGCTGTACTACTACTATGGTATTGAAAAGCACGAGCTGGGGCACAAGATGTTTGGTGTGTTTCCCCATGTGACCGAAGACGCAAAGAATAAGTTGACCCGTGGTTTTGACGATGTGTTTTACGCGCCGCACAGTCGGCATACGACGATTGACATTGCGGATGTGCGTGCCTGCCGGGATTTGGAACTGCTGGCCTGGTCAGAGGAGGCGGGCTTGTACCTGGCGGCGTCGGGGGATGGGCGGCAGGTGTTCGTGACGGGACACGCGGAATACGATGCCGACACCCTGGGGGTGGAATACGCTCGTGATATCGCGACGGGCATGGATATGGCGTTGCCAGCGAACTATTATCCGGATGACGACCCGACGCGCCCGCCGCTGGTGCGCTGGCGTTCGCATGCTAACTTGCTGTTTGAGAACTGGCTGAACTACTGTGTCTATCAGGAAACGCCGTATGACCTTGCTGATTTAGGGAGTTTTTAGGAGGTATTCGGCTGGCTGGTGGGGGAGGGAGTCTGATACGACCGCCTTGCGTCCTGCGTTTCTCCTGCCGGAGTTGTCCGGCAGTCGGGAGGGGGGTGGTGGTTGGGAGTTCAGGAGTTCGGGAAGGGTGTTGGATCTTACGACACCGAAATGAAGTCAACGTAGTACCAATCCGGCGCAATGCGGATAAGCCCTTCTTCGGCGGCTTCACCGAAGCTGAGGTTTGAGCCGTCCATATAGATGATTTCTTCGGTCAGATATTCACCGTAGTGGTCGTAGAAGTGTGTCTGGAATGATATCGCGTCGTAGTCGATGTAAATCACCATGTCAAAAGGTGTGGCCTTGAGTACCTCTTCGATGGGTTGACGCATTTCGCCTAAATGCAGTTCTCCGGATACGACAACACGGCGCAGGTCGTAAGGCATGTCGCCGGTGTTCAATTCCAGCTGCACTATACCGGTGCCTAACTGGGGATGTTGGGCAAAGTAGGCGGCAATGTCTTCTATTTCGGGGCTAAGAGTCGAGATTACCTTGCGGGCCTGAAAGGAAGGAATGCGTGCCAGTTGAAAGGGAGTCCGGGTGTCGGGGCGCGGAATACGCGCGCCGCTTTGTTGCAAGATGTCGGCGCGCCGCTGCGCGTAGCGGTCGTAGAGAGTTTCGGCAGACTGTTGTCCGGGTTGGGCGGTTTTTGTGGCAACGTGGGCGTCGCGTCCCTGGCAGGCAGCGAGTCCCAGGACAAGGATGGGTATCAGAAGACAGAACGCTGCTGGTTTGGACGTACTCACTTTGAAAATTCCTTCCGGTTTGATTATTCGATTCAGACTAGTTATGGGCATGGTCTTTTTTGTCGGTGATGGCGGGTGAGATTTTGTATTTCGTCGTTGACCGGGCGCTGTCGTGCCAGGTATAGGTCTTGTAATTCTGCAAAAAGTCGCCGTCGTAGTTTTTGATTTGCGAAGAATAGGCGGTTAACACCATTTTCAGGTCATTGGGCAGCACTTTTTTGACCGAGTTTTGGTCTTTCATCAGGTTGCAGTATTTCCCGTGGGTTTTTTTGGCGGTCTGCGTGTTTTCGTCCATTCGGTCAATAATGCGTGTGGCGTCCGGTGCGGGGTAGGCGTCGGCCAGGCCCAGAATGTGGCCGGTTTCATGCGCGCAGGCAGCTTCGAACTTTTTGCCGGTCAGGTGCGTGCGTTTCTGCGCCGTGCGGTTCGATTTCGTCTGGCTGACCGTCGGTAAATATATGTTGGAAGCATAGCCCGGATAGCCAACCGGACCCATCGGATGGGCATGATACCAGTGATTGCCGGGAACTGATTCGGGGCAGGAGGCGGGCGCGTAGGCGGGGCAGACGCCGCCGATGTCGATTTCGATGTACTGCTGGACGGAGGCGTCACTTTTCATTTTGATGAGATTTGCCGCCTTGCCGTAGTGCCAGTAGACCTTGGTCTTGTATTGGTAGCTTTTGGTGTTGACGCTGATGTTCCAATGGCTGCTGACGCCGGAGCGGTACTGCTTTGCCAGCGTTGAATTGCGCGAGACATTGGTGGGCGGGGCGCTGGAAGATTTGTGCGTGACGAAGGCCACGTACAGGTGGATTTCCAAGGTGTTGGCTGTGGTCAGGCGGTATTTGATGGCGGGCTTG
>JAIRWZ010000056.1 GCA_031268615.1 Actinomycetes bacterium
ATAGGTACTAATTCTGAATGGAAAATACTTGTGCCTTACGAGTTGTTGTAGCGCTGTTGCGTAAACAATTTTCCTTCAGGATAATTCCGTATGAAATATGTGCCCGTTTGCCTACGAAAATCTCGCGACAAATTGTTGAGATGCTTCATGGCGATAGCACACAATAGGACAAGTTCACTCAAGCCATATGATTGTACGTTCCGGTTTCCCCTTTGCCGAACGATGTGTTTCATTGCTGGACGTACTCACTTATAATGAAATATCAACAAGTAAGCGCGGACTTTGGGGAAGGAGTTTTCCATGGGTGAAGTCAAGCGGGTCTATGGTTTCGGCGCCGACGCGAAAGGGGCCAACAAGACCGAGGGCAACAAGGACATGAAATTCATTTTGGGAGGAAAAGGCGCTAATCTGGCTGAAATGGCCAATATGGGGTTGCCGGTGCCGCCCGGTTATACGATATCGTGTCAGGCATGTATGGAATACTATGATTCGGGAGTACCGGGCTGGCCTGCCGGTTTGACCGGAGAAGTCGCGACCTATACCGCTGATTTGGAAGCTAGTATGGGGAAAAAACTGGGCGATGTTGCCGACCCCTTGCTGGTATCGGTGCGCTCGGGCAGCCCGTTTTCAATGCCGGGCATGATGGACACCGTGTTGAATCTGGGCTTGAATGACGAGAGCGTGCAGGGCCTGATTGAGCAGACGGGCAATGAGCGTTTTGCCTGGGATTCTTACCGTCGCTTTGTGCAGATGTTTTCCAAAGTCGTCATGGACATCGACGGCGATTTGTTTGAAAATGCCATCACGCTGAAAAAGCGTGAGCGGAGGGTCAAGTTTGACACGGACTTGACGGACGTTGAGCTGCGGCAGTTAGTCGATGAGTTCAAAGGTATTTTTACGCGTGCCGTTGACGCGTCTGCCTATCCCGAACTGGTGGACGCGACGAGCGGGCGCGTCGTCTTTCCACAAGATGTTGACCTGCAGCTGCGTCTGGCTATTGAGGCAGTATTCAAGAGCTGGAACAATCGGCGCGCGCGCGACTACCGACGTATGGAGAAAATTGCTGACGATTTGGGCACGGCGGTTAACGTGCAAGCCATGGTGTTTGGCAACAAGGGCGACACTTCGGCGACCGGGGTGGGCTTTACCCGCAATCCGGCTGATGGAACGAACGAATATTACGGCGACTATTTGATTAACGCGCAGGGCGAAGATGTGGTGGCGGGCATTCGCAATACCTCGCCCATCGCTGAATTGAAAAAAGAGCCTGCCTTTGCCGAAGCAGGGGCGGAGCTGGACGAGATTTTTGCCAAGCTGGAGGACGCCTGGCGCGACATGTGCGATATCGAGTTCACGATTGAGCAGGGCAAACTGTGGATGTTGCAGACGCGCATTGGCAAACGCACGGCGCGGGCGGCGCTGAAAATCGCCGTCGACTTGGTGGAATCGGGGGTTATTTCCCGTGCGGAAGCGGTGGCGCGTATTGAACCGGCACAGCTGGACCAGCTGTTGCACCCCCAGTTTGACCCGGACCGGAGCTATGATGTGGTGGCCAGTGGGCTGAATGCTTCACCCGGCGCTGCGGTGGGACGGGCTGTTTTTTCTGCTGATGACGCGGAAAATGCCGCCGCTGCTGGAGACAAAGTTATTTTGGTGCGGTGGGAGACAACTCCCGATGACCTGCATGGCATGATTGCCGCACAGGGGATTTTAACCTCACACGGGGGAAAGACTTCACATGCGGCGGTCGTTGCGCGCGGTATGGGCAAGCCCTGCGTGTGCGGTGTGGACCGGCTGAAAATCGACGCCAAAGCCAAAGAAGCAACTGTGGCTGGCACCGACATAGTCATTCGCGAAGGTGATATGTTATCCATAGATGGCACGGGAGGCTCTCTGGTGCTGGGGGCGGCAGAGCTGACGCAGCCGGAGGTTTCCGGTGACTTCGGCGTTATTTTGCAGTGGGCAGATGAGCTGCGCACTATGGGGGTGCGCGCGAATGCCGACACGCCCGACGACGCTGTGTTAGCGCGTGACTTTGGGGCCGAAGGGATTGGCCTGGCTCGTACCGAGCATATGTTTTTGGGTGAGCGTAAGGCCATTATTCAGGACTTTATTTTGAGCGACGTGGGCGAAGAGCGCGACGCGGCGTTGTCCCAACTGTTGGATGCGCAAGTCGGCGACTATCTGGGGATATTGGAAGCCATGGATGGTCTGCCAGTGACGGTGCGTCTGCTGGACCCGCCGCTGCATGAGTTTCTCGACAGCCCACGCGAGCTGGAGGTCGATATCGTGAGGGCCGAGGCCAGTGGTAGCGCGGACGCTACGACCTTGGCGGCGCAAAAGAAACTGCTGGCACGCATTGACTCCTTTGCCGAGATGAATCCCATGCTGGGAACGCGTGGCTGTCGTCTGGGGATTTTGTACCCGGAACTCTACGGTATGCAGGTGCGTGCTATTGCACGGGCGACGGCGCAGCTTTTGGCAGCGGGTAAACACCCCCGCCCAGAAATCATGATTCCCCTGGTATCGGTGAAGCCTGAGCTGGAAATCCTGCGCACAGAAACCGAGGCTATCCTGCGCGAAGTCGGCATGGCGACCGATACGGATTTGAGCTTTATTCCCATTGGGACTATGATTGAGCTGCCGCGCGCCGCCGTGACCGCTGACGAAATCGGCACGGTTGCTGACTTTTTCTCGTTCGGTACTAACGACCTGACGCAAACGACCTTTGGTTTTTCGCGCGATGACATCGAGTCGAAATTCCTGCAAACCTATCTGGAGCGCAAGGTATTGTTGCGCAATCCCTTCGAAACCATAGATGATGGCGTCATGCAGTTGGTCGCGGCCGGCTGTCGCGGTGGTCGTAAGGCTAATCCCACCATCAAGCTGGGGGTCTGTGGGGAGCATGGCGGCGACCCGGAATCTATCGCAAAGTTTCAGGATGCAGGATTGAGCTACGTCAGCTGTTCTCCCTATCGCGTACCGGTTGCGCGTCTGGCGGCAGCACGCGCGGCAATTAAAGACACACAGAGCAATGCCTGACGCTGCCAAGCCTGACATCACAATTGGCACAACCGGCGCAGCAGCAACAGCAGACGTCGCGTTCACCCCTGCGCCAAATGCTGACGCTAACGCTGCAGTTGCGGCTGCCCTTGCTGACACCGAAACACTGCTGCTGCGAAGCGAAATCGAACAAAGAGAACATCAGACGCTGTCGCCGTTTGCCGCCTTTTCTGACGCGACGAAAGGCAGAGAACGGGCGCGTCCCCGGGATGAGTATCGCAGCGAGTTTCAACGTGACCGTGAACGTATTCTGCACTGCAAGAGCTTCCGCCGCCTGTCCCACAAGACACAGGTCTTTATTGCTC
>JAIRWZ010000082.1 GCA_031268615.1 Actinomycetes bacterium
GCAGCGAAAATACCGACGCCGACCTCGCAGGGCGCGAGGGCATGAACGACGCGCCGGAAGATGGCGGCGGCGATACCGCAGCCAACCCCGCTATGTCCCCTGACAGCGGCGTATCCTCAAACCGCACGGGTGGCTACGAGTTCGCTTCAGTCGTCACCCTCATAAACAACGGCTTCATCGTCAGCTCTGACGCGACAACCTGGCGCCTCCACAACGCCGCGGATGGATCGATTGCTTACGAGATTACCGTGGCCGAACTGGAAGCCAGCGGTGACCACGCCTTTACCGCCATCGTTGACAAGGACGGAAACGTCTATTGGCAGGCAGGTATCGACTCTGCGGAACAACTGATTAAGGCTAACAACCTGACCGACGACGATACTATCCTCACAGTCACGGTCGTCCCCGACAACGAAAAGACCTACCCCTACCTCTATCCTGACCTGCCATGGAAGCTAGTCATCAGCGATGACCCGCCCTCCTGGTATGGACGTACTCACGAAAAAGCCGTTATGGTCGCCTTTGAGAAGTGGAAAACCTACGTCTATGACTTTGACCTGACGGGTTTCAGGGACTTTTTCGCGCACCTGCCTGTGGAACCGGTTACGCCGACCGACGCGGACATCGCCCTGCTGAAAGAATGGGCGACGCTTAACCCCGACGGTCAGAGCGTTGACGCCGTCCCTGATACGAACGAAAAATGGGTCGGGAAAACCATCTGGAGCAGCGCCGAAGCCTATCTCAATGACGCCTTCAGCGAGGCTTACGGCCAATGCCCCGGACCGGTCGTCTGCCACGGTATCGAAGTCGCAACCAGCACGACCCTTGACGCGGCCACCGAAGACAAAATCGGCAGCACGGTCGGCGAAAAGGCCCTGGTCGGCAGTTTCTTTACCAACACCGAAAAGTGGAAAGGCATTGCCGCGGGCACCACCGGCTACCCCTGGCAAGCCTGCGTGAGCTTGTGGAAACGCGGCTTCATCGCCAGCTCTGACGGCACTAACTGGCGCCTTTCCAGCGGCAAAGAGGGCACGGTAGTCTACACGGCCAGTGCCACTGACCTGCTCAAATAACAACCGGGGAAGCGGAGTGAGTGGACGAAGTCCAGCCTGCCCCGGGCTTGACCCGGGGTCCAGACCTGGCAGCGTTCACTTGGTGAAACACTGCGGCTTAATGGACGTACTCACTTCTGTGCTTATTGTTTGCCGAGAGGTGTCAGCTGTCGTCGTGGCGGGTTACGTCCAGACGGCCCATCGGAACGATAGCTTTCTTTCGCACCGCCAAAATCTCCGCGCGTATCATTTCGCGCTTCAGTTCGCGCAGCTCATCGCGCAGCTCATCCAGCTCTGCGGTCAGACGCGCCCGCTCTTCTTCCAGCTCGATGATACGCACGACGCCGGCCAGATTGATTCCTTCTTCCTGGGTCAGTTCCTGAATCAGGCGCAGACGTTCAATGTCGGCCTCTGAGTAGAGGCGGGTGTTGCCGCCGGTACGCTGGGGTTCTACCAGGCGTTTGCGTTCGTAGATACGCAGCGTTTGTGGGTGAACGCCGGCCAGTTCAGCCGCAATGCCAATCATATATACCGGTCTGTTTTTGTCTCTGCGCACCATATGAGCTTGTTCCCCGTTCTGTTCGTGTCAGATTGGTCGATGGCCTACCAAGGGCGCAGGTCATTCCCGTCGCTTAGCTGCCCCAGCTGTTCCAGTAGTTTGCGCTGTTTCGCGTTCACGCGACGAGGTATGTTCACGACGGCCTTGACCCGCAAATCTCCGTGACCGCGCCCTTTCAGTTTTGGCGCGCCCTTGCCCTTCATGCGAAACACCTTGCCGCTCTGGGTGCCTGCCGGTATCTTTAATTTCGCGTGGCGCCCATCCGGTACCGGTACGGTCACCGTGGTACCCAGGGCCGCCTCGCTGATTGTTAGCGGCAAATCCAGCAACACGTCAGACTTTTCGCGTCGGAAAAAGGCATGTGGCGCAATGCGCGTGTAGACATACAGGTCGCCGCGCGGCCCGCCGCTGGCGCTGGTACCACCTTTACCGCGAAACTTGATTTTGCCACCGTCATTGGCGCCGGCTGGGATATTGACGGTAAACTCCTTGCCCTGCCCGGTCTGCACCTTGCGCGAAGTGCCCGTCATGGCTTCGTCAAAGCTAATGGTCACGTCCAGCTGCAAATCCTGACCCGGGATTGCCTGTGCTGCCTGCCCGCGCATACCGCCACCGCTGCCGCCAAAGCCGGTAAAGCCACTGAAAGGACTGCCCCCGCTGCCGCCGACGCCACTTTGACTGACCCGGCCGGTCTGCGCGCCCGAAAATATCGAGCCGAAAATGTCGCCCAAGTCTCCCATATCAAACTCGACCTGCTGATAACCGCTTGTGCCACCCACGCCGCCCGGCCAACCACCGGCCGCCGTATAACCGCCAAAGGGGTTCCCTGCCGCGCCGCCACCTGCGCCGGACGCATAGCCCGGTCCCGGACCGTTCGGCCCGAAGTATTGCCCAAACTGGTCGTACTGTTCCCGCTTTTCCTTGTCGGACAGAACCTCGTAGGCCTCGTTAATCTGCTTGAACGTTTCCTCATTGCCACCGGCATCAGGGTGATGCGTGCGCGCCGCCTTGCGAAACGCTTTCTTAATTTCATCAGCGCTGGCGTCTTTTTTGACGCCCAGCAACTCGTAGTAGTCTTTGTTAGTCGTGCTTGCCATAGTCAGTGATTTAGGCCCCAGTCTCGCCCTCGACAGCGGTCTCGCCGTCAGCCGCGGTCTCGCTCTCGCCCTTAGCAGTCGCCGCAGTCGCAGTCTCGCTCTCGCCTTCAGCCTCAAGCGCGGGCCTGCCGCCGGTCGCCACGACGACCATCGCGGGACGAATAACCCGGCTGCCTTTGAGGTAGCCTTTCTGCAGGGTTTGCGCCACGCTCTGTTCGGGAAC
>JAIRWZ010000098.1 GCA_031268615.1 Actinomycetes bacterium
CCTGTCTGGGTGCTTCCCGCCTGGCCAGTCCTGTGGCAACCATTACCATGATTTTAGCCGCTACGGTTGGCTTTGGGTATCAAATGGCGCCGTCGCCAGTATTGGAGGCCCTGCGCAGCACCTTTGCGCTGCCGGCAAGTAACTCACTGCTGAATCTGTCGATATCAATTGTATGGCCGCCTGTCATCATAGCCGCCATACTGACCGGAAAACTGATTGAACGTATCGGAATCTACCGGGTGAATACGCTGGCCATGATTCTGATGATTGTCGGCGCGGGATCAGCCGTGTTTTGTCCGAACTATGCCTCCTATCTGGCAGGGCGAATAGTCTATGGCTTTGGATTCGGACTGGTCGTGTCGTTTATGGGAGCAGCCATTATGCAATGGTTTGCTCCCAAACAGCGCGAGGTTATGAATACCCTGAACGGTATCTTCCCCTTTTTGGGCCTGGCCGTCTGTTTCAACGCCACTATACCAGTCTTTAACCTGGTACAAGCAGATCTCAAGCTGCTCTTTGCGCTGTGGGCGCTGCCTGCTCTAGTCGGTTTGGTGGCTTGGGTGTTGATCATTCGCAGCGATGAGATGGGCTATGCCGCCACCGCAGAAGGTCGGGCAGCGCAGGCCGCAGAAACCGCAGCGCTGGCAAACGAAGGCACCGAAAGCGGCCTGTATACCAATCTGTTGCGCCGCCGCGAGATTATCTACCTGTGTCTGATATTTGTTTCCGACTTTTTCTGCGTGCAATACATCGCCGCTATCATGCCCGCTTTCTTTGTCGGGACGGCCGGGGTCAGTGACGCGGTGGCAAACCTGCTGGTGGGCCTGTTCTTCCCCATCGTCGGCATTGCCGGAGCCGTGTTGGGTGGCATACTGATGGCACGCAGCGGCAGACGGCGCCCGATTTTGATTGCCTCAAACCTCTGCAAGTTTTTCGGCATCGTCATCATTGTGGGTGGCTCTGCCCTATCCTGTTTGTGGATGATGGTCTGTGGTCTGGCCTTGTTTGCAATCGGCAACAGCATTTGGATGCCGGTGCTCTACACCGTTATCTTAGAGCTGGACGATATGACCCCTGCCCGCAGCGCCGCAGCTTTTGCGCTGACCAGTTCAGCCGGCTATGTGGCAGGATTTCTCTCACCGCTGCTGGGAGGCGCCTTGACCGACCTCTTTGCCGGATTAAGCAACCTCAAAGGAGTGAGTGCGTCCATGTTTGGATACACCTGGTCAATGGCGCTATTTTCCTTAATCTGTTCGCTTGGTCTGATTGCCTCGCTGAGAATTCGCGAGACCGGGCCGGGCCGTTAGGAACGTGGCGCTGCGGTTTGGCGCTGCTGTTTTAATCTGAGAGGGACTCTGGAGGAACAGGTGATTCTGCTTGTTTCTCCAGCAGTTGCTCCAGATGTTGTTGAACTAAGCGATTCATCAGCTGTATCGCCTCATCCAATCCGGCGTTATCCCCGTCAATAGTGTACTGAATCGACAAGCCATCTACCATGGCCACTATCAAATGCGATAAAGCGTTGTTTTCACGCTCCTGCGGGGATACGATAGCGCCCAGCGCTTGCGCTACATTTTCGCGATACCCCTCATAGAGTTTCGCCATGGATGCCAACATGTCAGGATTGCGCAAGGTAGCGGGAAACAGTTCAGCAAAACCTACGACATATTGCCGGGAAATTGCGATACGTTGCTGCGTATCGAACAAAGCGTCCTGACGCTCTGGTGAACCGGGAGGCAGATTGACGGTCCGCTCGACAACGGCACGATTAGCATTGTGGACAAAGGCGTCAATCAAAGCCAGAATCAGACCCTCTTTGCTGCCGAAATGATAGGTAATCGAACCTCGGTTTTCCCCGGACAGCTCGGCAATACGCGCAAAGGACAAAGCGGCAAAGCCTTCGTTAATGACAATGTCCCACGCTGCTTCCAGGATGTTTCGAGCAGTCCCAGAGAGGTCCTCAAAATAATCATCGTCCGACAAACCCGAAGGGTGCGCCAAATCTGTTTTGAGCGATGTTGCCTGTGCCGTCACCTTGTCATTCACCTTGTGTTTCATACTCTACACGATAACAGACGCAACCTCTGCGGACAAGTTAGGCAGAAAAATTGAAGGAATGACTTCGTTAACGGTAGGCTTTGGAACCAGACTGGCCAGTTTAACGGCAGCTGCCAGTTTGTGTTCGTCACTGATTTGCGACACGCGATGGTCCAGCGCGCCACGAAAGATTCCGGGAAAGACCAGAGCATTGTTGACCTGATTGGGAAAATCAGAGCGTCCCGTACAGATGACGGCCGCTCCAGCCGCGGCCGCTTCATCCGGATAAATTTCAGGAACCGGATTGGACAAGGCAAAGATAAGAGAGTCGTGCGCCATGCTGCGCACCATCGGCGCTGTGACAATGCCCGGCGCGGAAACGCCGATGAATATATCGGACCCCACCATTGCGTCCGACAAACTGCCCGCCCCGTCATCTGCCAGCAGACCTTCCGTCAGCAAGCGACGCTTGGGTTCAGACAGAGAGCGATAGTCGCGGTGCAGCATTCCTTCTTTCGCCACGCCGATGATGTGCGCGCCCGGCGCATAACGTTTCAACAGACGCGCAATAGCTGTACCTGCCGCTCCCACGCCGGACAGCACGACGCGGGTATCGTTCAAATCGCGTCCCGTGACTTGCGCGGCATTTATCAGACCTGCCAGCACTACCACCGCCGTACCATGCTGATCATCGTGCATAACGGGGATATTCAGCTCTGCCTTCAGGCGATTCTCAATCTCAAAACACTTGGGCGCCGCAATGTCTTCCAAATTGATGGCGCCGAAACTGGGAGCGATGGCCTTGACCGTAGCTACGATTTCGTCCGGTTCATGCACGTCCAGCACAATGGGCACGCTGTCCAAATCAGCAAAATACTTAAACAACAGCGCCTTGCCTTCCATGACCGGCATGGCTCCCGCCGCGCCAATGTCTCCCAAGCCCAACACGGCGCTGCCATCACTGACTACGGCAACCAAGTTCCCGGTCCAGCTGTAGTCAGCCAGCAAAGCCGGATTTTCGGCCACCAGCGCGGAAATGTGGCCCACCCCCGGCGTGTAATACGCAGACAGCTCGTCGTAATTCAGCTGGCGCGTATCGCGCAGCGCCGTAGTGATTTTGCCGCGATATTTCAGGTGCAGGTCTTTTGCCAAGCCATTGTAATCAGCCATCACACCGTTCAATCTGTTCAGAAAGCCAAGTAATCCAGGTTTGGACGCCCTCACCCGTCGTCGCAGACAGTGGAAAGATGGGCGCCTGTGGATTCAGGCGTCGTACCGCGTCGTCAAAGGCAGCGCGGTTGAAGTCAAAGACCGGCAGCGTGTCCAGTTTGTTCAGAATGACCGCGCGCGAAATCTGGAAAATGTTGGGGTATTTCAGCGGTTTATCGTCGCCTTCGGGCACGGACAAAATCATGACCTTGGCATTTTCTCCTAAGAAAAATTCAGTCGGGCACACCAAATTGCCGACGTTTTCGATGATGATGAGGTCCAGCGCGTCCAAATCCAGGATGTCCAGCGCCCGGCGAATCATATTACTTTCCAGGTGGCAGGAGCCGCCGGTGTTGATTTGTACGGCGGGAATGCCGTAATCTTTGACCTTTGCCGCGTCAACGTCCGAGGCAATGTCGCCTTCGATGACAGCGATGTTATAGCGGTCGCGCAGCGCGTCGATGGTCGCCAAAATCAGCGATGTTTTGCCGGCGCCCGGCGAGGCCATCAGGTCCAGAACGAATACCCCTTTTTCGCGCAACAGGGCATGGTTTTCGGCGGCCAGGCGGTCGTTGTAGTCAAGTATCGGTTTGTTCAGGTCAATGGTACTCATCATCTCTCCTCAATCGTTTGCAGGCAGGCCGTTACCGTCCGTCCCCTAGTCCCCTACCCTTTCGGGTTCTGGTTCCGCGTCGGCGCCACCCTGATACAAAAACTGCGCAAAGGGGTCAACGTCAGGGTCAACGTCAACGAAAGGCTCATTGTCGGCTTCCAACGCGTCGATTTGCAGCTCACGGCCCTGCAGCAATTCAACGTTCATCGAACCACAGTGGGGGCAGAGCATGGTAAAACGGTCATGCGTGTATTCGGCGTCGCAATCGTGGCAGCAGCTGCGTGGTTGCAGCATGGTAATCGACAGCGTCGCATTACGCGCCGGAGTGTTGGGTTTCAGCGCTTCGAACGCAAAGCGCAGCGAGACGTCCTGGATTTCGGTCATCTCCCCGATGGTTAGTTTGATTTCAGTGATACGAGTTTCCCCGGATTGGTTCAGCGCTTTGAACGCCGCGTCAAACACAGACTGCATGATGGACATTTCATGCATCGTTACTGTCCCTGTCCTCGGAAAGTTTCGTTCGTGCGACCTCTGCGCGTTTGCGAATGCGCTCGCGTCGCTTCAATTCCTCATCGTCATCAGTGGTTTCCCACCAAGAGTGTTCGTCCTCGTAGGCATCTATTTGCTGTTGCAGGATTTTGCGCGAGAAAACTGCTCGCGCCGCGGCCAAGCTGCCTTCGTACAACAGCAACAGCGCCGCCGCCAGACCCAGCATGTTGTAGGGCGACCAGTCCGGCGTCGCAATAGCGGCGACCACCACCACCGCAACGTAGGCTATGCGCCAGGATTCCCGCAGACGCCAATACGGAACAATGCTCATGCCGATGAGGTAGAACACGACCAGCGGCAGCTCGAAGCTGATACCAAATCCAATGAGCAGCATACCGATACCGGATAAATAGTCGCGAGCGTTGGGCAGGGTGCGAAACACACCGGCGCCTTGTTGGAACAGCCATTCAAAGGCCGGCTGATACAGAATGAAATAAAAGAAGCAGACGCCAGCGGCAAACAGCACAATGGCGGCGCCCACCGTCGGGAATACCCATTTTCGCTCGCGTTCCTTTAAGGCCGGAGCAAAAAACGCGAATATCTCGTAAATGATGACCGGACTGGAAACCAGCAGCGCCCCGAAAAAGCCAATCTGGAACCGCAGCACCAGCGGGTCAAACGGCCCGGAAGTAATCAATTTACCGTCAGGCAGATAAGCGAGGACCGGACTCAACAACAGATTGTAGAGAAACTTGAATACCGGTTCGGCAAAAAAAGCGATGGAGAGTACACCCAGAACTGCCACACAGACGGTCAGGCGACGGCGCAGTTCAGCAAAGTGCGAAAAGAAGGGCATCTTCTTAGCTTGGATGGGCGGCATTAGTCGGCATCCTCTGTAGGGGTAGGTGTGGCGGGTGTAGGTGTGGCAGGTGTAGGTGTGGCAGGCGTAGACGTGGTGGGTGTGGGTGTGGCAGATACGTCGTCGTCGGTGACCGACTTTTCTGTCGGCTCTGTCGGCTCTGTCGGCTCTGTCGGCGCGGCCAAGGTGGACCAAATGCTGTCCGCCAGTGTTTGCGGTTTTGCCGCCTGTTCGCCAGAAGGCGACTGCGCGGTCCCCCCGCCCTGTTGCCCGGCAGCAGCGCCGCCAGCAGGACGCGTCTGTGCCGGAGTCTCTCCGCCCCCGCCCAGCAGAGAAACGCGGTCGGGCGTCATCAGTTTCTGCATGCTATTCTGAAGCTGCTTCGTACCCAAGGGGTCACGCAGCAGCGCTATCTCTTCGGGGGTTAGCAGCTTCTGCTCGGTCACCACATCGCTAACCTGGCTTTTCGCGTCGTTGTACATCCGAATGGCCTTTTTGACGGTATCCATAATTTGGGGTATTTTGTCCGGCCCAAACAACAGCAAGACAACTACCACGATGATGAGAAGCTCTCCGCCACCTATCCCGAACAAACCCGTGTCACCCCTTGTCTTTTCACCATTGTGCCGACCTGCTTAGCTTACCGGCTGCACCACACGGTTCCGTCTTTATTGAGCTTTTAGTTCCTCCAGGTACTGTTGTGCCTGCGTACCGTACTGGTTGTTCGTGTCATACTTGAGAGACTGTTCAAAAGCCTCGATAGCCAGCTGCGGCTGATCGGTCGCCAGGAACTGCCCCAAATTAAACCACATGGTTCCGAACTTTGGGTCGATGTCTAACACCTTGCGTGCGATTTGCACTGCTCCGGTCGTATCGCCCGAATAGTAGAGCGACGTCGCCAAATCGCCACCGACTTCCGTGTCAGTCGGATCCAGATCCCAGGCTTTTTGCCACCATTCCTGACTTTGCGCAATGCGCATCATCCCAGTTGCCTGTGCATTTTCATCGGAAATGGCAACCAGCGCACCACCCCAGTCCATATAGGCGCGAGCCAGACTAACCAGCGCTTCCTTCTTTTCCGGTGTGGCAGAAGCCTCTTCGCTCAACTGGTTAACTTCCGGCTGATAGCGCGCGTCAATCGTGGCAATCTGTTGTTGCGCCTCTTCAGCGTTAGCTGGCTGCTGTTGGGGAGTCGTATTGGACTGATTCCAATACGTCACAACCTGGAAGATACCAAGAATGCCAATGCCAGCCACCAGGCCGATAATCAGTACCCAGATTACGATACGCACCCAAACCGGACTGCTGTTCTTGTTAATCTGCATGCCTAAACTCCCTCATCGCCACTAATCAAGCTGCCAAGCTGCTGAACTGACCTGTTGTCTCGCCAATACTGATACTGATACTGACAGCACTCGATTGACCCGACGCCCTATTGTCCTTCAGCAGGAGCAGACGTCTCTCCCGATTCTGAGCCGCTAATGTCAGGGTGACCTTCCGGCAACGTGCCACCGTCCATCTGCTCTTCGTCCAGTTCGGGCGCTGTGCCACTACCCATGCCGCTGCCCATAGGAGTAGCGTTCGAGTCATTGGTAGCTGGTGCGGCAGAAACGGGCGGCGTTAAACCGCGACCTACCAGAATACCTACCAAAAAGCCCAACAACAGCGCAATCACGGCAATGAGGATGACAACGACGGTCGAAAATTGAAAGGCTTCCGATGCGTACACACTGCCCGCACTCGCACTGCCCTTGCGGGGCGCGCCCACTTTTTTCGGCGCGCCGGTCCTGGACGCACTCACTCCACCTTTTGACCCTTTAGCGTTACCGCTGCCACTCTTTGCAGCCTTCGGTTTTTCCTCTACGACTTCTTCGTCCTCAAAAAAGAAATCTTGGTCTGCCATGATGTTCTCCCGTCTCTCCGTTACCGTTCGTCGGCGCAAGCCAGCTTAGTCAACCAGTTCCAGTATCACCATCGGCGCAGCGTCGCCTTTGCGCGGGCCCAATTTCAAAATGCGTGTGTAGCCACCGTTGCGGCCCTCGAAGCGTTCGGCTTTTGCGAACACATCGGCCACCAATTTCTGGCTCCCCACCGCGGCTATTGCCAGCCGACGTGCGTGAACGCTGCCGTCTTTGGCCCAAGTGATAACGCGGTCGATGTCTCCGCGCACTTCTTTGGCGCGGGTTTCGGTCGTTTTAATGCGTTCATGC
Organism: Actinomycetes bacterium; assembly: GCA_031268615.1. Lineage (GTDB taxonomy): Bacteria > Actinomycetota > Coriobacteriia > WRKU01 > WQUG01 > JAIRWZ01. The sequence goes on from JAIRWZ010000098.1 coordinate 7,418, forward strand.
TGCAGCAGAGCGGCCGTGAGCGTTTTGCGTATCGCCTTGGTGTGCGAGGCGTCCGTTCCCAGCTTGCGCCCTTTCTTTTGATGTCTCATTGTTGCTCCTGCTCTCCTGATACTCGTGGTGTTCGTGGTGTTCGTACTGCTTGTGACGTTCGTACTGTCTGCAACGTTCGTGACGCCCGCACTGTTCGTACTGTCTGCCTCACGATGTGCGGCTTCCTGTGCGGCTCCCTGTGCCTGCCAGCCTCAACCCTTCAGGCCCAAGCCCATGTCGGTCAGCTTGTCCTTAACTTCCTCAATCGATTTCGCGCCAAAGTTGCGCACATTCATCAGGTCGTTTTCCGTGCATTCGGTCAACTGGCCGATGTTGTTCACCCCTTGACGCTTCAGGCAATTATAGGCCCGCACGCTCAAGTCCAATTCCTCGATAGGTGTATCCAGACTGCCGGATTCATTGCGGTCGATTTCGACGAAAATCGAGTCCTCATCCATCGTCGTAATGGTCTGTTCCACAAACAGCTGCATGTGTTCGTCAATGATTTTCCCCGCGCGCGCAATCACATCGCCGGGGGTCACCGAACCGTTGGTCTCGACCTCGATGGTCAGCTTTTCGTAGTCGGTGCGTTGAGCGACACGGGTATTTTCCACCGTATAGGTACAACGCAGCACCGGTGAGTACAGCGAATCAACCGGAATGATGCCCACCGGGTCGGCAATGCCCTTGTTGCGTTCCGCCGTCACATAGCCACGGCCTGTCCCCAAGGTCACGTGCAGCGACAGCGTTGCGCCATCGTTCAGCGTGGCGATGACTTGGTCGGGGTTGACCAGCTCGAACTCATTCGGCACGCTCAAATCGGCGCCGGTCACGACAGTCGGCCCCTGTACGCTTAACGCAGCTTCGCCTTCGCCTTCGCCAATGCCTGTCTCGCGGAAAATCAGACTTTTCACGTTCAGCACGATGTCGGTAACGTCTTCGCGCACGCCCTCAATCGTGGAAAATTCATGTTGGACGCCGTCGATACGCAAGCTGGTCGCCGCGGCGCCTTCCAACGATGACAACAGCACGCGACGCATGCAATTGCCCAAAGTGTAGCCAAAACCCCGGTCCAGCGGCTCGATGATGTAGCGCGCCACATTCTCGCCGACTTCGACAACCGAAACCTCAGGCCTCATAAACTCTGTCATATGCAAATCCCCTCCAAAGCCAGTGTATCAGCCACTGTAAGTGTATCAGCCACTGTATAATTCACGGTTGCCATTACTTCGAATACAGCTCGACGATGAGGTGTTCCTTGACCGACACGTCAATCTGGTCACGAACGGGATGCGAAATCACCGAACCCTGCAGATTTTCGATGTCAACTTCCAGCCACCCAGGTACCGTCGCACGCTCATTGGCGACAATCGCCGCCTTAATGACCAGCAAATCCTTCGCCTTCGGACCCACTGCCACCAAGTCGCCCGGACGCACGCGATACGACGGGATGTCCACACGTCCGCCATTCACCTGAATATGCCCATGCCGCACAATCTGGCGCGCCTCACTGCGGGACTTCGCAAAGCCCAGCCGGTACACCACATTGTCCAG
>JAIRWZ010000017.1 GCA_031268615.1 Actinomycetes bacterium
GGGCAGGGTCTTGTTCGGCCATGATACCGATATAGACCAAGCTGGATTCAACATCTGCTACGTTACTGTCATCGGGAGGCAGGGTATCTCGCTCCCGCATGGCAAAGGCCAAAGTGCGAAAGCCGCTTTCTGCCAGGTGAGCGTTGGCGGCGATAATAGCGTCGCGCCGTGCCTCGTCCAGCGTTACCACGACACCATCGGCTAACGCATACGAACAAAGCGGCAGCGTTGTGTCCACGCCGCCCTTAACGAAGGTGATGTAGTGACCGTTTTCTTCAACATGGGTCGTTGACATACGTTTGCGGTCCGAATCAAAGGGAATTTCAGCTACGCGTGGCGGCAGAACCAGTCCCGGCGCAAGGTCTTTGACACAAGCAATCAGCGCGGTTTCGGTGGGGTCGCCAATCAGCTCTCCGCTTGCCGTATAGTGAGCGTCATTGCAGGCGGCCGCACTAGTAAGAAGCGCGGTTAAAGAGGATTGGTCCACCGGTGCCCCTGCAATCAATTCCGAACCTTCCACCGTAACAATTTCGCTTCCCAACAAGATTTGGCGTACCGTCATCTGGTTTAAGGTCAGCGTGCCGGTTTTGTCAGAACAGATAAAGGTCGTTGAGCCCAGAGTTTCGACAGCATGCAAACGCTTCATAATGGCATGTTTTTCCGCCATGCGGCGCACGCCCAGCGACAACGACACCGTAACGATGGCGGGCAGACCCTCCGGAATAGCGGCGACCGCCAAGGCAACGGCAACCAACAGACCTTCGGTCAGGTGCTGGCGAAAGGACGGATGCGTAAACATCTGCAGGAAGCCACCCGACTCTGTGCCGGCGGACAGCAGAACTTCTTCAACAAAAACAATAGCAGCTATCACCAACACAATCAGACCAATGCGCCGCCCTGTACGGTCCAGCTCAATCTGCAGCGGGGTTTGGCCTTCCTCGGTATTCGCCAGCAAGGTGGCGATTTTGCCCATTTCTGCCTGTTGGCCGGTGGCGGTGACCAGCAAGGTTCCGCGCCCGACGCTGACGGTTGTACCGCCGAATGCCATGTTGATTTGGTCGCCTAAAGCCAGATGGTCGGACACGTCCGTCAAGGCATTCCCCGTTTTCCGCACGGCTTCAGATTCGCCGGTCAGCGCCGACTCGACCACGCGCAGGGCGCCGACCTCAATCAGGCGCCCGTCGGCGGGGATGGTGTTGCCGCTTTCCAGCAACACAAGGTCGCCGGGAACGATATCAGCGGTCGGGATGTGTTGTTCTTGTCCGTCACGCAGCACCGTTGCGGTCGGCGCCGCCATCTGCTTCAGCGCTTCCAACGCCTGTTCAGCCCGATATTCCTGCACAAAACCCAGAACGCCATTCAGCAACAAGATGACCAGAATAGCAACGGTTTCAACTACTTGCCCTTCAATGGCGGCGATAACGACGGCGGCAAGCAGGACGTAAATCATGAAATCCTGAAATTGCGCCAGAAATATCTTCCATTTTGGCGTCGGCGGCTTTTCAGCCAACTTGTTCGGGCCGTATTGCGCCAAACGGCGGGCGGCCTCGTCAGCGCTCAGACCGCGCGCGGGGTCAACGCCCAGTTGTTGTGCCGCCGCGACGCCATCCAGACGGTAGTATTCAGTTGATGTCATCAGGTGTCCCTTTCTGCCGGATTTGCTACAACATCATAACAGTTGTGGGAGGATGCGTTCTTGCAAAGCTAACAAAGATGAGCGAGTACTGAACCTGCCCCCGGCCTGACCGGGGGTCCATCGGTCCGGTACTCTCTTATTGTTGGGGGAACAATTCGACCAGCAGTTCTTTTGCCAGGCGAGCGGTGGCGGCGCGCAGGTCGGCGGGGAAGCAAACGGTTGCCTGTCCGTGACAGGCTACAACGCGGCGGGCAACCCAGCTGTCCGACACGTAGGGCAGGTCAATCTCCAGCCAGTTGCTGCCGCGAGCTTTGACGCGCGCCTGGGGCCAGCGTTCCGGAAGAAAGGTGCGGGGAGGCGAGAAGCGAATGCGACAAAGGGGTGCGTCGGTCAAACTGGCAGTCATGGACGCACTCACTCCTTCTCGTATTTTTTCTGGCGATACTTCGCTTCCGCTTAACGGATTCGGAGAGACGTTGCTGCACTCGGTATCGCCGACGTCGTCCGTGAGGGCAACGATGTCCTGAATGCGGTCAACGCGAAAGTTGCGTTCCTCGCCGCTTTTGCTGTCCTGTCCGCGCAGGTACCAGAGGTCGCGTTCGGCAAACAGGAGCGTTGGCGCGACGACGCGTGTTGACGCGATACCGTCGTTGTTGATGTAGCTCATGCGGAGGGTCTGACCATTGCGCAAGGCGGCGCTTAGGGCACGAAAGACCTGCGGGTTATGACGACCGCGCACGGCATAGAGGATACCGTGTAGTTGTTGGATGTCAAAATCGTGCGCCAGAGAGCTATCCAAATGTGTTCGCAGCGGGTCGTCGTCGGCAAAACCGGCAATGCTAAGCGCCAATGACAGGGCGGTCGCCTCTTCGTTGCTTAGGCGCAGGGGCTTGTCGGGGGTGGGCATGGGTCCGGTTACGCAGAGGTATCCGTCCTCGATTTCGACCGGCAGCAAGTCCCCTCCGCCGAAGGGGGGAATGCCGGCAAAGCTCAAGATGTCTAAATCCTGTTCCAAATCGGTCTGGTCAACCGACAATTGTTTCGCCAATTCGCTAATCGACACGACATCGTAAAGCTGCAAACTGGACAGCAAGCTCAACAGGGTTTCCAGGCGCTGCGAGTTAAGCATGGGCTTGTACCACGGCTTCCAGGCCTTTGTGCAAGGCCCGGTTTTCTTTGGTGGCGCAGGGGGCAAAACGCAAGCCTTCGTTGGTGACAAAGTACAGCAATTCATCCAGATTTCGGTAGTTGACCTGCCAGTTCAGCCCTTCGTCGGCACGGGGCGACAATTTGCCCTCTGCCCTGGTTAAGGTCAGGGCGTGGTCGGCGAGTTCCGGTGGGATGACGATGGTGGTCAGGGCGTCCTTGTTCTGTCCGTTCATCATCTGCTCCGCGCCCGTTTGTTCTTCGCCAATCTGAAAAGGCAGCGCTACCCATCGACGGACATCAAAATTAGCCGGTGGCTGAAATCTCTCGTTCAGGATTTCAACGGCGCTAATGCGCGGTACCGCGAAGACGCGTTGTTGGGCGCTGGCGCCGTCAGCGCCGACCAGATACCAGCGGCCGCGCAGCAAAAACAGCCCGTAAGGGCAGACCCGGCGGTGCGAGGACTGTCCGGCGGCATTGGTGTAGGATAGATTCAACGCGGTGCATTCCCGCACGGCGCGCCACAGGACCTCCGGCAACAGGAGGGTCGGCGGCGCTGCATCCGCGCCCGCTGCTAACGCCGAGGCTGCGGGCAAATATCCCAGCAGCGGTGAGCTATCCACCTTCAGGAGGCGTGACAGTTTCAGCAGCGCCAGCCGCAAGGCCAACGGCAAGGGAAACAGCGGTTCGTCCAGCAGGGCAAAGCCGGCTAATGCCAAAGCCGCCGCGTCTGCGCGCTCCAGCTCTATCGTTTCCGCCCAGGTGTCCTCGCGTGGCAGGGAATAACTGCTATCCTCATCGTGGAAAGTGATGGTCAATCCGGCGGCGCGCAGCAGCTCTTTATCGCGCGAAAACATGCGGGCAAAAGCCTCGTCGCTTTGGCGGGGTGGATACAGTTCGCGTCGCAGGCGCTCTGCGGGCAGGGGCTGCGTCGTTGCTGCCAGCGTCAACGCCAGATTCAGCGCCCGCTCCAGAGGCGACGACGAAGGCGGCGGCAACGGCGACTCAGCAGAAGCCGGGACATATGTTGGCAAGGCGTCGGGCACCCCCTTATGGTAGCACCACCGCGATAGGCATTTTCGTTTTCTGATGTATGGGCCTGTAGAGCCTTACGCGTGTATGTCAGCCTCTGGATTCTCGGGTCAAGCCCGAGAATGACACGGTAGGGTTAGGGATGATGGGGCAATTGGCTGTTGGCTATGTCGTTCGGTAATGGACGTACTCACTCCGCCATCCCGTCCTTTCCATTGGTGGGCGTACTTGCATTATAATAATCACAGCGCTTTGCGCAGACAGGGGAGGACTTATACATGAGTAAAGTAGTGCAGTATCTGGATTATTTGACCACAGAAATTGGCCCACGTCCGGTTGCCTCCGATACCGAACGAGTTGCCGCTGGGTGGCTGCGCGAGACCTTTGTTGAGCATGGCCTCACCTGCGAGATTCAGGATTTTGATACGCCGCGAGTGACCACAGTTACGCATTTGCTGGCTTTTCCGTTGCTCATCGTTGCTGTCTGGGCAATGACGACAGAATTTATGATTCGCTATTCGGCATTGCGCTGGGTCTGTTGGTTGGCGATAGCCCTTATTGGTATCTTCACTCTGCTGAAATTGTTGGGACGCGGTGGTCTGACGCGTATGTTGCCGAAAGGTCCGTCGCAAAATGTTGTTGCGCGTCGCGGTGCGGGTGGCCATCATCCCGGTGAAGAGCCAACTCGTATCGTGTTGGTCGCACATTACGATACGCCGCTCTCCTCACCGCTGACCTCGGAAAGCGTAGCGTTTTTGTACCAGCCTCTCCAGATAGCTACTACGGCGGTGATGGTTGCCATGCCAGTTTTAGCGCTGACCTTGGCGTTGCGCCTTTCGTTCTTGTCCCGCGCGCTGCCTGTCATTGGCTGGGTTCTGCTGGCGCTATGCGTTTTGCCCGCCCTACTGTTTTTGGATGGGGCGCTGGCGCTGGTGTTGCGCCGCTGGTCGCCGGGCGCTAACACGAACGGTTCCGGGGTGGCGGCGCTGTTGGCGGTAATGGAGGCGTTGGTCGGTGAACCGGATAAAGACGAAGGCAGAATACGTTCCTCGCAGCGTGCAGAACGAACAAAAAAGAGCGAACGCGAGACGCGTCCGACCGAGCGCCCGGAACGTCCTGCGGGGCCGGTCGTCGGCAAATCCCCAGCGGTGCTGGATTTTGAAACGGTTGAATTCGGGCGGCTGGGTAGTTCCGGTTCCAGCTCCGGTTCCAGCTCCGGTTCTGGCATTAGTGGAGGCGGTATAGGCGGGATGGCTGCGGGTAACACCGGCGCCTTAAGTTCCCTGTCACGTTTTGGCAGTGATGTATCCGGACAAGACACCGTGTCCTTTGCCGCCATCGAAGATTACGATGCCGATACAACCTTTGCTGACCAAGCGGCGACTTCCGGTGAAATGCTGGATGTGGACATTGTGGGAACGCCGGTTGACAGCGACGCTTTTGCTAACTTTGGCGCGGTGGACGCGGGTGGTACCTCTAGTTTTGGTGCGGGAGAGCTGTCACGTAGCGAACGGCGCAAACAAGGCAAACAAAAGAAAGGCGGTCTGCTGGGAGGATTGGGCGGCCTGGGCAGCGCCGCGCGGGGAGGCAAACGCAACAAGAAAAAAGGCGATGAGGACCCCGCTGACTGGCTGGGTCTGGGTAGCGGCTTTGACGCTCGCAACGCGGGTAAAGATATCGGCAGCTGGGATAACTTTGGCGATACCGACAGCAGTGACGACGACGATGGTTTCGCCTGGAAAGGTGGACATGCCGAAGGCGACCCCGTTACCGACAGCAGTTTTTCTGCCAGTGAAGCCGCACGCATTCGCCGCAGAGTTTCTGAATCGCTGGACCTTGACTTGACTGAGAAAGAAATCTGGTTCGTGGCGACCGGTGCGCATTTCTCCGGGTCAGCTGGCATGAGCGCCTTTCTGTCTGACTACGGTGAGTCTCTGCGCGGCGCGCTGGTTATCAACTTGGCGTCATTGGGCGCCGGCGACTTGTATTGGACGACGAAAGAGCGCTTCGGTCGGTCATATCCGACTTCAGCGCGTCTGACCTCGCTGGCCCGGCGCATTTCACGTGCTACTGACACGCGTATCAAGGCTTTGCGTACCCGCGTACCCAAAAGCGATGCCGGTCCTGCTCTGGCGGCGAACTTCAAGGCTTTTTCGCTCTTGCGCCTGACCAAACAGGGCATTCCTTTTGCCTGGCGCAGCACGCAGGATGTGGCAACCCGTTTGGATGCGGATAAAATCGACGAAGCGGTTACTTTTGTTGTTGAACTGATTCGTGAAATGTAGCGGCGGCCTGACGTGCCTGTGTCCTTTAACCGTTTGTACCAACGCCTGAAACGTTCGTTCATCATATCGCAGCGCAGTCAGCTGACGCGCGAAGACGTGAACGCCTTGCGCGACAATCAACAACGGGTAGCCCTGATTATTTCTGCCCGCTGGCTTATCATTGTGCTGTTCATCGTTTTCTCTGTTATTGGCAGCGGCGTGTTTTTGACCGAAATGCCCCTGGCTCAATTGCTGAACTCGATGATTGTCCCCCTCAATGCTCTTGTTCTGGTTGTTTTCTACAACTTTGCGTTTGGCGTGTATAACAAACGACTGGCAAATCTGGCTGTTCTTAACATGGTACAACTGGTTTTAGACGTGCTGGTTGTCGCCGTGTTAGTGTACTATTCCGGTGGCGTTGAATCCTGGTTTTGGGTTGTGTACCTGCTGATACTGATTGCCGCTGCCCTAATTGCAGAGGCGCGTTGGAAAATTTGGGCCCTGGCGCTTTTTATGTGCGCCGTATTGGTTTTGGTCGAGTGGACAGAATACTTTCGTATCGTTCCCTATCAGCAGCTCATTTTCTCGTCCGGCGTAGCCTGGAACTCATGGCAGTTTGTCACCATGCGGTCGCTGTGGCAGATTTTCATGATACTGGGTACAGCGCTTTTGGTGACCAACGGCGTCAACTGGCTGCTGAATCTGGTGTCACTGTCGCGCGAATCCCAGCTCACCGATGTTCGCACAGGCCTGTACTCACGCGCTTATTTTCAGCGCGGTCTGGAAATCGAAGGCCAGCGCGCGCTACGCGATGGTCGCCCTCTGCACGTTATTTTGTTGGACTTGGACAATTTCGGTGCGGTAAACGCTCGCCATGGCATTCAGCAAGGCGACATCATTTTGACGCACCTGGCCAGCGTTTTGGACGCCGAGCTGATTCGCTTCGATGATGGCGAGGTCAGCGCCAACATTGTCGCCCGTCTGTCCGGGGAGGAATTCGCGGTCCTGTTGGTCGAACACACCACGGGAGATGATGGTGAGGTCAGCGATTCTCAGGCCCGCGAAGTCGCCGAAAACCTGCGCGCTGCCGTCGCCGCTGCCGATGTCGGAGGTATCACGGTCACCGCCTCGGTTGGGCTGGCCACCCTGCCTGTTGACACGCTGGATCCGGCGGAACTGCTGGAACGTGCCGACGAAGCTATGGTCCGCGCTTGGGATGCGGGTGGAAACCAAGTCTGCGTGCCAACCCTGCGCGACATCCCCGTCACCTTTGCTCCCGATTTTGGGACGGCAGGGAACGAAGAGAAGTGAGTGCGTCCATACCTGCCCCCGCAGTTTCAGGGCAGCACGAAACATCACGCCGAAAGTTCTCTGTTCGTTTGCAGGTACTGATATCTATCGTGTTCGTTTCGTCTCTGGTAGTCGTCGCCATTGTTGCCGCGCTCGCGCTGGTCTGTTTGCCGCCGGTGTCGCTGGGGGCTGTCGCTGCCGTTCATCAGCGCCATACCCCCGTTCAGACCAGAGAACAGCGTAATCTAGCTGCCGCTACTCTGGGCTTTGTCACTGGTGTTTCAAAGGTAAGGCCGGGGGATGGTGGGGCTACTATTGGATTTGAGACCCTTGGCGTACAGCCCTACGATATCGACGAACTCTCTCATCTTCAAGACGTGCGCGTCACTATTACCACGGCCTGGACTATTGGTGTGGTTGCGTTGGCGCTGGCAGCGCTTACCGGTGTCTGGCAAGTTTACAGAAAACGCAGGACTGGCCCCCCGGTCAAAGCCGGGGGTAGGCTCGGTACTCACTCCGTATTGCGCTCTGTCAAAATCGCCGGTTGGGTATGCGTAGGCTTGCCGGTGGCTATCGCCGTCGCCCTGTTAGTGGCCTTCGACTGGTTTTTTCGCTTGTTTCATCTGGTCCTGTACCCTCAGGGCAACTGGCAATTCGCCTCCGATTCCGCGCTGATATATTCTTTCCCCGAACCGTATTGGTTGATGATGGGGCTGCTGTGGATGTTGTTTTTGATACTGGGGGGAGTCGTCATGCTGGTTGTTTCCGGCTATGGAAGGCGATGGGTGCGTCGGTCATGCTAAAAAATCGAAAGAATGGCAGACTGTTTGCCATGTGTTTTTGAAGGGTCGGTCCGCTGTTCGGTCCGGCGTGTCAATTATGCAGGAGGTAGGGTATGCAGGAGGTAGGGGAAATGGCTGAGGCTTACTGTGTGAAGTGTAAGGCAAAAAGGGAAATTGTTGACGCGCGTGAAGAGATGACAAAAAATGGTCACCCTCTGTTGAGGGGCAAGTGTTCTGTTTGCGGTGCGACGGTATGCAAAATCACGTCGGCAAAAAAATGAACGCCACAGATACCCGGATATTTGGGACTCTGTCGGATGGCCGCGCGGTCAGGCTCTGGACGCTTGGCGGACCCGAAGGGCCCGGAGGGTTGCGGCTGGAAGTTTTGGCCTACGGAGCGCGTATCCACCGTCTGTTTGTGCCCGACGCTCTGGGCGAGCCGGAAGACGTGGTGTTGGGACGGATGGATGTGGCAGGATACGCGGGCGCTGATTATCAGGGCGCCTTCATTGGGCGCTGTGCCAATCGTTTAAGCAACGCGGCGCTGCCTTTGCCCGGTGGTGTGGTTCAGCTGGACCGTAACGTTGGGCGGCACAATCTGAACGGCGGTGAGCAAGGCTTTCATACCCGCCTGTTTGACGTCGTGGCCTTTGAAGAAGGGCCGGAGGAACCATCTCTGACCCTGGCCTATGTGTCCGCGGATAGCGAAAGCAAGTTTCCCGGCACTCTGCGCGCGACGGTGACCTATCGGTTGAAGTTGCCCGGAACCCTGGAAGTCGTCTACACTGCCCTCTGCGATGAACCCTGCGTGTTCAATCCGACGAATCATAGCTTGTTTGATTTGTCGGGTTCAGGGGGAGATAAGGACATACGGGCGACAGAGCTGACGATTGCCGCCTCGCGCTTGACAGTCTGTGACGATGACTTGCTGCCTACGGGCGATTTGGCAGAAGTAGACGCGGGTACGGGCGCCTTTGATTTTCGTGAAGCCAAGGCGATTGGACGCGACCTTGCCGCTGACGAACATATGCTGGCCGTTTGTGGTGGCTACGACCAGAACTACTGTATAGACGGCGAGGGTTTTCGTTTTCATGCGCGCGCGACTGACGATGGCAGTGGACGCATGATGGAAGTCTGGTCGGACATGCCCGGTCTGCAGTTGGATACTTGCAATCGCGGCGACACCACACGAGTGGGAAAGCGGGGAGTCCACTACGGGCCACACGCTGCCTTTTGCTTGGAGCCGCAGTTTTGGCCGGATGCGCCTAATCACCCTGACTTTCCGCAGTGTACCTTAACTGCGGGTCGCGAATGGACGAGCAGGACAGAATATCGTTTTGGCTCCCGGTGAGTCAGTCAGTTTATAGCGGCGACAGCTTTATTTTTCAGCAGCCAAGCGCCGTCGCCGTCGCCGGATTTTACAAATGTCCAGATACTGGTGAACGTCCCATAAGACGCCGTCTCTTGGTCGGCGGCGATGTCTAGCTCATTGCCGTTTTCGGACTCGTTGGTGATTTTATAGCCGGTAATGCCATAGCCTTCCAGCTGTTTTTGTAAATCAGCAGCAGAGGTTACCTGCTGTTTGGTTGCTGGCAAATGCTGTTGTGCTGTTTCCCAATCCTCCACGTCGCAGGCCTTGTAGTAATTTTCAACCCATTGCCGGGGGGTCTGGTCAGCCGGAACGCGCACGGCAGTGGCTTCGTCGAAGGGGATTTCCTGACCATCGGCTCCGATGGCAGAGCCGTCGCTGCCCATGCTGCCGATAGACGATGTTTGACCTTGCTGCGAAGTATCACTGGTGGCGGTGGTCTGTTCAACCCCGGTTTCTGTCGGTGTGGTTTGCATAATAACGATAATAACTGCCGCCAGCAGCATTGCGATGACAATCAGGCCGACCACCATTTGACGCTGTTTACTCATGGACGCGCTCACTCCTCTGCTCAACATACTAAAGAATCGAAACCCTATCGGGCGGGCAAAGCTACCGGGAAAATCTTGCGGTTGCGGCCTGGGCCGTTGTGCTGAATCGGGGGACAGATAGCTCGGTGCAAGCGCACCGGTCCTGCCCCCCGATTTTCGGCGGTCGCAATCCGCTGTACTGTGCGACCGCCTTATGTCCCCTGATAAATAATTGTACACTAGTAGCATGACATTAGCACGGTCAATTTTCGAAATTATTGGTCCGGTTATGGTGGGACCGTCATCCAGCCATACTGCTGGAGCGGTGCGGCTGGCGGCTTTGGCGCGCGCGATATTTGGGCGTCAGCCGGATGTGGCGACGGTGAAGCTGCACGGCTCCTTTGCGGCTACGGGCGACGGACACGGCACGAAGCTGGCTCTGACCGCCGGTTTGCTGGGCTTGACCTGCGACGACGCGCGCATTCCGGACGCCTTTGAACTGGCGAAGTCGGCGGGGCTGCGCGTCCTGTTCGAAGAAATCACGCTGGATGGCGCTCACCCCAACACGGCCGTTTTTGTGCTGGAGGATATCGGCACTGGCGCGGTCATGACGATGGAAGGCTATTCGCCGGGTGGCGGAGCGGTGCGCATATGCGAACTGGACGGTTATGAGGTTGACATCGACGGGGAACTGCCCTTGCTGGTGGTCGCGCATGTTGACCGTCAGGGCGTCATTCACGCCGTCAGCGAAGTGCTGACCGACGCCGGGGTCAACATCGCCGCCATGAAGGTGTCGCGCGAACACCGCGGCGCCAAAGCGCTGATGCTAATCAGCTGCGACGTAATGCCCGCGCCTGGGACGGTGGCGCGCATTGCGCAGCTGCCCCACATCCGCGCTGCCCGTGCCGTGCCCGCGCTGTCAAATTAAAGCCCGCTAAGTGAGTACGTCCATACCTGCCCCCGGCTTTGACCGGGGGTCCATACCTGCCCGAACAGTGCGACTGTCGGTAAAGATAGTGTATGGATGCGGATTATTCGCGTTACGAGACCCAGTCCAACACGCGGGAAAGGAATCGTTTGGTGCCCTCATAGACGGGGGTCTCAAAGACCTGTTGTGGCGGGCCAGCCTCGGCAATGCGACCGGATTCCAGATAAACGACCGTGTCGGCAATGTGGCGCGCAAAGGTCATTTCATGGGTGGCCATCACGATGGTTGTTCCTTCCCGTTTCAGTTCCGCCACTAAATCCAGCACTTCACCGACCAACTGGGGGTCTAAGGCGCTGGTGATTTCGTCTAGCAGCAGCAGTTTCGGATTGGTGACCAGTGCGCGAGCGATGGCGACCCGTTGAGCCTGGCCGCCGGACAGCTGGTCCGGGAAGCAGTCAGCCTTATCGTCTATGCCAATGCGCCGCAGCATGACACGGCCTTTGTCTTCGGCAGTATTACGGTCGATATGCAAGACTTTACGTGAGGCTAAAGTGACATTATCCAACACCGACATATGGGGAAACAGGTTGTAGTGTTGAAAGACTACGCCAATGCGGGCACGCACCTTATCGGCGTCTATTCGCGGGTCAGAGATATCGTCTCCGTCCAAAAAAATCTGGCCGTCGTCAATTTGTTCCAGCAAGTTAATGCTGCGCATTAAGGTGGACTTTCCACTGCCCGAAGCGCCGATGAGACACACGACTTCGTGCAGGGAAACGTCCAAATCAATGCCACGCAGCACCACATTGTCCCCAAAGGCTTTGTGGATATTGCGCAGAGAGAGGACGGGTATGGACCCCCGGTCAAAGCCAGGGGCAGGCTCAGCACTTACTTCTCCTGTTTTTTGTACTTCCTGTGCAGCGTTCAACATTTACACCACCCCTGCGGATTCTTCACGCTGGCGGCGGCGGCGCGCATAGGCGTCCGTCAGCCAGATGAATGGCCAGGACAGCGCTACGAACAGCAGCGCGGCCACCACGTATGAGGTAAAGTTGAAGGAATGCGCCGTCTCGATTTGCGCGGCGCGTACCGCGTCAACCACGCCCAGCACCGATACCAGGCCGACGTCTTTTTGCATGGAAACAAAGTCGTTCATCAGCGGTGGGATAACCCGGCGGATAGCCTGAGGCAAGATAACCAAGCGCAGGGTTTGGTTGTAGGAGAGCCCCAGTGACCGGGCGGCTGCCCGTTGCGAAGGATGCACGGATTGGATACCGGCACGCAGGACTTCGGCGACATAGGCGGAATAGGCCATGGTGATGACAATCGTGCCCAGCAGTATCTCGCTAATGCGACCTTTGGTCAGACCCAGCCCCGGTACGCCAAAACCTACAATGAACAGCAGCACCATAATGGGTACGCCGCGCATAAAGTCAGTATAGACGGCAGCCAGCGCGCGCAGAGGGAACAATACGGCGCTGCGGGTTGTGCGTATCGCGGCTATGAGTGTCCCCAGTATTGCTACGCCGACGGTGGCAAAGGCTAGGATTTTTACGTTGTTGGCGATGCCGCGCAGTACCGGCAGAAAAGACAGGCCAAAATAGTGGCTACTAAAAAAGGTTTGGCGGACGCGTTCCCAGCCTGGCGAGCGCGACAGTACCAACGCGACCAGCCCGGCGAACACTAAGGTGGACGCCAGGCTGACTAGCACCGAACCTTGGGTTTGGCGCCGCCGATAGCGACGCCGCTCCCGTTCGATGTTACTTAATTGTGTTTCGTCACTGAAGGACGACGGCATCGGCGTTACTGACCAGCCATTGCTCAGACAGCGAGGACAGTGTTCCGTCAGCGCGCAGCTCATCGACTGCGGCAGACACGGCTGTCGTCAGCACGCTGTCTTTCGGCAGCAGAACTGCCAGCTCGTCGCCACCCTCACTGCCGGCAATCTCGCCGACCAGTTTGCCGTTGTCAATTTGGGCGCTAATGACGTAGTGAGCCGTCGGGATATCGACGACAATCGCGTCAATCTGTCCGACCGACAGCGCCTGCACGGAGGTGTCCACGTCGTTAAATACCGCTACGGCGTCGTTACCGAACTTTTCCTGCGCAATTTCCAGACTGGAGGACCCGGAGGCCGCACCTACCTTGGCGCCAGCCAAATCAGCCAGCGACTTTGCATTTGCAAACGCGCTGTCAGTGGTGGTCACGACAGCCTGGGACGTGACGTAATAGGGCGACGAAAAATCGACAGCCTGACGTCGCTCTTCGGTTGCGCTGTACTGCTGAATGTTAAAGTCAAAGTCTTTCGGGCCCGGCGCGATGGCTGCTTCGAAATCAGTCCGCACCCAAACGACGTCCTCTTTCGCAAAGCCCAATTTGTCCGCGATTGCATAGGCTACCGCGGCTTCAAAGCCCGCGCCGCTTTCGGGTTTGTCGTCCTCAACCCAGGGCGGATAGGCGGGCTGGCCGGTTGCAATGGTCAGCTTGCCGGGGGTCAACGTGTCGTTTTTGATGTCAGGAACTGTGCTGTCGGATGTTTCAGGTGTATCGGTCGGTGTGGGCGCGGGCTCATTTTTCGCGCAGCCACCAACCATCACAGCCCCGACCAACACCAGCGCCAACACCAGCGCCAAAGGCACCCACTTTCTCAAATTCCTCATAAGTTCTACTCTCCTCACTTCCATCGCGTGACCCGCAGACACGTATCTCTGTCGGCCACCAGCAATCCCTGTCGCAGCTTAGTATACCCGAATAACCGGGTAGAGTTCACGGGAAAAGGATTTCCTGGTCTTCCTTTCGAAGTGAGTACGTCCATACCAGCCATTTATTCTCATGTCGAAGTTTTCGCATCTTGATAGTTGTTGGGACACCTTCCGGCGTATTGCGCCGGTGGATGTTCACTCCGTCGTACTAAAAAACGCCGACAGAACGATGCTTCTGCAAACAATTTGCGTGTTAGTAATTTTACCAACACGAAAAGCCTTGCAAAACAAAAGGACGCAGCTTCAAAATAATGCAACAAAGTGATAGGTCTGAGCTTTCCCGTGCTTGACAATAAGAAGGAGCTGTCGTGAACCAAAAACGAGGTTGGGTACTTTTGGTTGGTGCCGTATTGTGCATGAGCCTGTTGTATGTGGGCTGCATGAAGTCCCAGTCTATGACACAAGGTGATGGGGAATCGACGGGAAGCGTGACCGAAAATAAGACAAGCAATACTGCTGGTGCAGTTGTCGATAATTCCCAACTGAATGTTTCCGATTCAAGCGATTCAAATGAGGCTGCGTCCGGTACAGAGGATGCAAAAAATCAAGGCTCTGCTTCTGCGAAGAAATCTGGCAACAAGACTGCTAATCCATCGGTGGTTCCGGCAAAGGTGGGAGAAGAATTGGTTACGGTTACTTCGCCACCTGAGCAAACTCTCAGTGCATTGAAAGTTCAGGTAGGAACTAAGTCAGCAAAGTTTCGAGCAGAGATTGAGCCCTACGGTATCAAAGGGTCAGCAGAAACCCCTCGTGAACTGGTGGTGCGGATTGTGTCTTGGAAAGCAATTGATGCAAAAGCCGCAAAAGGCATTCCTGATTTAACGGGACGAAATGCTCTGATGAATTTGCGATTGTCACCCAACCAGGCTGAACCTTTGCTCAAAGGCGGCAGCCACAAGGTGGAAGTTGAGTTGGAAGTAAGCGGAGAGATGGCCTCATTGAACATCATTGCCGTTGTCTAGTACTGGCGAATTTTTACGGGGATTCTGAGGAGAAGGGACGTTATGATGAAGCGAAACAAGACAGTGAAAGTTGTGGCGCTACTGGCTTTGGTGGTACTGGGTATGACAATGGCAGGGATTGCCGCTGCGTTGACTTTCACTAATCCGATTGCGATTCCAACAGTGCCGTGGACGGTGGGCGGTACGCTGACTTCGTCTTCCCAAAAGATGACCCTGTCGGAAGAAGATGACGAATTTAGTTATCGTTATATTCAGGCGTATCGGGTGACATTAACTGCAAACACCAATTATCGCATCAGCATGAATCGTGTCACGGATTCAGATATCGACCCCTATCTTTATCTGACTGATGTTAACGGCACTATTCTTGCGTACGATGATGACGATGGGCTCGGTCTCAACTCCCGTCTGGATTTCAAGCCCGCGACAACGGGGACCTACTATATTCTTGCTTCAGAATACTACCGGGGGGATTTGGGTGCCTATTCTCTCACTATCAAGTATTCACCAACGGGTGCCATAAGCGGTAAGGTGACGAATGAAGCCAATGCTGCCCTTGCGGGCATTTGGGTAGAAGCCGACATTTTGACACAGTCTGGAAGCGGGTCTCAGGCATACGAAGAATTTGATTGGACCGGGGATACAACAACCAATAGTTCAGGTAACTACACGTTAAGTTTTCTGGATACCGGCATCTACTACGTGCGCTTTGATGACGAGGACGGCGTGTATGCCGAACAATGGTACAACCAGACTGACAACGAGGACTTGGCGCGGGACATTTATGTGACCGATGGGCAGACAGTTCCCAATATCAACGGCAAACTGCAACGCGCCGCCAGTCTGTCAGGTAAAGTTACGGATACTGACAATGTAGGTCTGTCTGGAATTGAAGTGACCGTTTACCGCTATTACGAAGATGAGGAAGAAGAGGGCTGGTGGGAAGACTCTCGTTCGACCGATACTCAAAGTGACGGAACCTGGACGGTATCCGGCCTAAGAGCTGGTTCCTATAAAGTAGGCTTCAATGACTGGGAATACGGTGAATACGCCACACAGTATTACAATAATAAAACAAACCTGGGTAGCGCTGATGAGATTGCACTCATCACTTTTCAACAGCGAGCTGGCATTAACGCACGACTAACTACGGATAATCCTCGCGGCAGCATATCCGGCAGAGTAACGGACGCCACTACTGGTGCGGGGATTGCTAACGTTTCTGTAGCTGTGTATACCTTGGTCGATTCTGAGTGGAATTGGCATGATGGGGGCACCAGTACTGACGCGAATGGGAACTATCGCATCCGCGGTTTGTCTGACGATGAATATATGGTGGGGTTTTATGATTATGATGGTGGTCATATTCGCACCTTTTACGACAACTCCATTCTCATCAGTAGCGCGAACAGAGTCAGCAATATCAATGTTCAGATGCACCAGGGCGCTTCCATCAGTGGGCAGGTGAAGAATAGCTCTAATCAAGCGCTTGAGGATGTCGAAGTTGTTGCGTATCGCCAGGTCTGGTCAGAAGATGCCTCGCCTACTGGTGGTAGTGGATATTATTACTATGATTGGGTGGATTCCTCTTACACAGGTGAAGCGGGAAACTACCAATTCAAAGGACTTGAAGCGGGAATATATCGGGTAGCATTCAATGGCGGCAGCAATTATTTGTATCAAATCTATAATGGCAAAAATGCAACAACATTCTATTCCAGCATATACGACTTTCTTGGCAACTCCCTGGGCAATGACATAGTAGTTACAGCTGCAAGTACTAAGTCAAACATAAATGCGATATTGACATCTGCCGGAAAAATTTCTGGCACACTGACCGACACAAGCGGTCGTCCAATCGCCAATGCCCGGGTCGAGGTAAGTGACAGGGACAGTTGGGACTGGTATTCAACCACCACATACACTGAGGAAGATGGGCGCTATACAGTAGGAAGCCTCCCTACCGGTACCTACTATATGAAATTCTCTGCTCCAGGCTATATCACAAAATATTGGAATAATGTGACTAATCCTGTGTCTGCGAGTGCAATAAGTGTGACCGTAGGACAGACTCGCACTTGCAATGTTCAGTTAGAGATTAACCCCAATGCTGCAACTATCAGCGGTACTGTTTCGCGTGAGAGCGGAAGTCCTGCTCGATGGTCTGAAATTGAACTCCGCCGCTATTATGAGGATGGAGGTTACTGGAACTCTGAACAATGGATATCTGCTGGTGATGACGGAGGCTATATCATCAGAGGTCTGAAAGCCGGTGTGAAATACCGTTTGCATTTTTATAATTGGGACTATGGTGAAATCTACTGGCAAAATGCCAGTTCATTTGAAGACGCCACCGACATCACCCTTACCACTGGCGAAACTCGCACCATCAACGCAACCATTCCCAATCTGTGGGGCGAATTTGAGCCAAATTACATTGCTTATAGCGGTACGGTTCGCGATGGTGATACACATGCG
Organism: Actinomycetes bacterium; assembly: GCA_031268615.1. Classification (GTDB taxonomy): domain Bacteria; phylum Actinomycetota; class Coriobacteriia; order WRKU01; family WQUG01; genus JAIRWZ01. Next base: position 17,180 of record JAIRWZ010000017.1, read on the forward strand.
CCGTTACGAAATATTGAGGTAGGCGCGTATTATTACGACGAAGAGGAGGACTCCTGGTATTCAACGGATTGGACGTATACAGATGTTTCCGGACAGTTCAGTTTTTCTCTTCCTGAAGATACACACGGCTACAAATTCGGTTTCTTTGATGAAAATGAAACTTATCGGACGCAGTATTGGCAGAACGAAACGAATCTCGATGATGCCAGCACTGTTCCGGCAGAGTTGGGTACGTCTGTTCCAACATTGGATGTGTCTCTGACCAGAATGCCTGCACCACAATACGGCAGCGTTTCCGGACGTATCACCAATTCCAGCGGCGTAGGCATTGCGAGTATTCGGGTTGGAC
>JAIRWZ010000154.1 GCA_031268615.1 Actinomycetes bacterium
CTCTCTCTCTCTCTCTCTCTCTCTCTCTCTCTCTCTCTCTCTCTCTCTCTCTCTCTCTCTCTCTCTCTTCAAATGCATCCGTATCATTGGTATCTACTCCGTTTCTTTCTCGAGTTTCCAAGGTATCACCCGGCAACCTTACCGCCGCGCTCTCCTCAGCTGGTTAGACAGAGCTAACTAATGCGATGATGACCTCCTTCCCGTCCTCCTTTCCACTGGCACAGATTGCTCTATGATTCGTCCGGTTTCGGCCCAATAAGCAGCTCAACGAATTAGTTAGCATTAACTAACTTATCAGGTTACCCAATGCTAACCAATTTTTCGCTCCTCTGTCAAGCCCCAGTTTTACCTAATTTCCCACCAGATTTCCTCACCTTCAGTTGCGCGCGCCTTGCATCAACTCAGCCAAAGTCACTGCGCTAACGCGGAATGGGACTGTTTGCTCTATTACCTTGCGAGCCTTTTCATTGCCACGAAAAAACTACACTACTACATCAGTACAATTTTTTCGCAATAGTCTCTTGACAGACTGGCTTGTCGTCCTCTATAGTTGAATAAATGCTCAACTATTCAACCGTATTCCATCAGGAGGATTAGACATGATGAAGACGTTAGCAAATCAAGACATGTGCAACTGCAACGTGATTCACCAAGACATTGTGGACCTGGTGACCGGCAAGATGCCCAACGATGAAGTATTGGCCGACGTCGCCGATTTATTCAAAGTATTCGGTGATTCAACGCGGGTGCGAATTTTATCTGCCCTGCAGGAAAGCGAGATGTGTGTCTGTGATATCGCCGTCCTGCTGAATATGACCAAGAGTTCGATTTCCCACCAGCTGCGCACCCTGCGTCAAGCAAAGCTGATAAAAAATCGCAAGGTGGGTAAAGTCGTGTACTATTCGCTGGATGACTATCATGTCGGCACGATTTTCACCCAAGCGCTGGCGCATGTGGGCGAAGGGCAGGGCTGAGAACCATGGCACAGACTTGTTCCTGCTGTAATGACGAGCCTCAGGGTTGTTGCGAACCGCGTGAAGCCGAAGCCGAAGAACGCTCCCTATGGCTGGAATATGGACCAAAAGGGCTGGGCGTTTTGGTGTTTGTGGCGGCCCTCCTCTGGCCAACGGTGACGGGGATGGACGTACTCACTTCTCTGCCGTGGCACCTGGCTACTTATCTGCCCTTGCTGTTATATGTGGCCGCCTACCTGCTGATTGGCGGGGAGGTGTTGTTGGCTGCCGCGCGCAACATCGGGCGGGGACAGATTTTTGATGAGAACTTTTTGATGGCGGTGGCGTCGCTGGGGGCCTTCGCGATTGGCGAGCGCGCCGAGGCGGTCGCGGTCATGCTGTTCTATCAGGTCGGCGACTTTTTCCAGGACAGGGCACTGGCGCGCAGTCGCCGCTCGATTTCTGATTTGATGGATATTCGTCCCGATTTCGCGCGGCTGATGGCGGTAGGAACGCCGACTGATGACCTCAGTATCGACGACATTAACCGGCGTCAGACTTGGGAAGTTGTGGCGCCGGACGCGGTGGCCACCGGGCAGCTGATTGTCGTGCGCTTTGGCGACAAGGTGCCGCGCGACGGCACCGTCATACAAGGCGCCTCGCGGCTGGACACAGCGGCGCTGACCGGCGAGGCGAAACCTGTCGAGGTCAGCGCCGGTTCCACCGTGCTGTCCGGGTCCATCAATCTGGGGGACACCTTTATCGTGCGTGTGGACGTGGACTGGGCGGAAAGCACCGTCGAAAAAATCAGCGAGCTGGTCGAAGCCGCCGCGCTGAAAAAGGCGCCAGTGGAAAACTTTATCACCCGTTTTGCCCGTTACTATACGCCGATTGTGGTTGTTCTGGCCGTTGCCCTGGCCGTCCTGCCCCCACTGGTAACCACGCTGATAGCCGGGGTCGGGGGCGCTGCTACGGGTGTGTGGGCGCAGTGGCTGTCGCGCGGGCTGATATTTCTGGTCGTGTCGTGCCCCTGTGCGCTGGTGATTTCCATTCCGTTGGCCTATTTTGGCGGTATCGGTGGCGCGTCACGGCGCGGCATTCTGGTCAAAGGCGGCAATTATCTGGACGCGCTGACCCGGGTACGCACGATTGTATTTGATAAAACCGGCACGTTGACCCGCTGTGATTACGATGGGCGGGCGCACGTTGACGAAGAACTGAAACCGGGGAGCAAGGCCGCCATCGCCGCATTGCGCAGTGAGGGCGTCCATAGTCTGATAATGCTATCCGGCGACAAGCAAGAGGTGGCTGACCGCTTTGCCGGGCAGCTGGGCCTGGACGCTGCCTATGGCGAGCTGTTGCCACAGGACAAAGTCGCGCGCTTTGAGGAAATGCAAGCGGCAGCGGCGGCGCGCGGCGAGCTGCTGGCCTTTGTGGGCGATGGGGTCAACGACGCACCGGTGCTGGCCAGATCCGACGTGGGTATCGCCATGGGAGGGGTCGGCACCGACGCCGCGGTCGAAGCCGCCGACATCGTGCTGATGACCGACGAGGTTGGCAAAATCGCCGAGGCACGCCGTATCGCGGTGAAAACGCAGCGTATCGTCTGGCAAAACATCGCCCTGGCGCTGGGCGTAAAAGTCCTGATTATGACGCTGGCCGCCTTTGGCGCGTCCACCATGTGGGAAGCCGTGTTCGGCGACGTAGGCGTGACGCTGATAGCAACGCTCAACGCCGCGCGAGCCATGCGCAGCACCTAGGGCACACGGTACAGGTGCGGGTGCAAGAAACGCAACGCCACTCCAAACGTATTAAAATCGTAAGGCAAGATGGCTTGCCCATCTTGCCGAGGTTTCCCGATAGCAGCCAGCGGCAAGTTGAACAAGTCAACTTGCCCTACATTCTCGCTCTCTCGTAAACCTCGTTTCGAAGGGATGCCCGAAAGAAACAGCACCCACCGTCCTCCGAGCCCCAGTCCAGGCCAGTCCGGGTTAATCCTCCTGGTGCCCGTCCACAAACCCCAGCCCGTAGTGCGACGCGTCACAGAACGGCTTGTTGCCCGACCCCCCGCAACGACAGAGCGTCTGGCGGTTGCGCGTTTCATACGCCTCCCCTGACCCGGCATACACCGGAATCCCTCCGCGCACCCACAACGCCGACGAAGCCTTGTTCAGCGGGTCTTCGATAATCGCAATCGACGGCCCCCCAGCAAACTCCGGCTCGTTCAGTTTTTTCAGCTCTTCGATATACATAGCCAGCCGCCCCGACGGGCACAGCGCCGCCTCTTCCACAGCCAGCTCACGCTTTTTCGGGTCAGCCGATTCTTCGGTCAGCGTCCACACCGACCCCGCCCGGTCACAGAACCGCGCTCCGATACAGAACTTCTCATCATCCAGCAAATCAACGCCTTCGCCACGCACAACCCCCGCCTCGTCCGCGTATTCGGCATGAGTTGCGGTCTCTGTGCCATCAAAATGAATCTCGCAATGGGTTCCGTCGCAAAAGGGTTTGTTGTGAGAATGCCCGCAACGACACAAGACATAACACTCGCCCACCTCGTAGCTCCCCGTCTGCTCCCACGACACGCTTTCACCCTTGTCATTCGTGACAATCTTGACGCGCACCAACGGCACCCCACCAGTCACAGCATACGGACCGTGCGGCGTCACGTCAATCCTCATATTCGCTACATCGCTCATAGTGCATCCCCTCCCGATAGACAAATTCACAGCAGACGGTTCATTATACGCCACCGCAACAATGCTTCAGAAAAACAGGAGTGAGTAATGAGCCTGCCCCCGGCTTTGACCGGGGGTCCATTCCTGAAATAACACTGCCTGACAGACGCATTGGAGGGACAGCGTTTCGCCGTTCTGTGGCGGATTGCTGTCCGCTCGGTC
>JAIRWZ010000033.1 GCA_031268615.1 Actinomycetes bacterium
AGAGAGGAAAAAGCAACGCGAGGTATAGTTTCGGTAAAGTTTAGGTAAAGTGAAAGGTTTCAACACAAGATTTTGGATAAAATCATTACTGTATTGTATAAAATGATAATGTTGTATACAATTAGAAACGTTGTGAGAGAAGTGTTGTGAGAGAACGCCCGTACACGGGCCATTGGGTGGGAGAAGTTATGATGAGTGCGAACAACAAGGCGTCTAACCTATACCTCGGCAGATGCCGCGACTGCGCAGACAAACAAAACAGGGGAGTGAGTGCGTCCATTCGCGTAATCGCTCTGCTGGCAGCGACCACGTTTCTGACAGGAGTGGCGTTGCCGGCCTGGGCTGTCGTTGCAACGGTATCGACGAACACGGGCTCCTATGCGGCGGGCGCTGCGATACGGAGCGGCACATTGTCTTTGTTGGACGCCGGCGCGTTGAGTGGCAAGACGACGGCTGCGGACAACTTAGTCGCGTCGGTTGCCGTGCAACAGCAGGAAAATTCAACGGATATGACGGCGACGGTCAGTATAGAGACACGCCCTGTCGCCTTTACGCTGCGGCCTTTGCCAAAGCTGGAATACGTGCTGGTATTGGACATCACGTCGTCAATGTTGCAGCCATTGCGTGACCAGGGTACTGGACAAAGTCGCTGGGAAAAGTTTTGGGATGAACGCATTCGTATGTATAAAATGCGGGAATCTGTCAAGGCGGCCGCGCGCGAGATTTGGTCGGCGAACCCGGATTCTACTCTTACCATCGTGCCCTATGCCGCCGACGTGTTGAAGCCGCGCGCGAGCCACGATGGTTTCGACTATGGCCCGAATTTTACCGGGTATTTCTATGCTCTGTCGGGCGCTGATACGGGCGCTTTCGACACGGTACACGTACCTGCGGACGCGGTTGTCGATGACTATGCCAGTCAAGCCGCAAACGAGGCACTGACCAGACAGTACGATTACTATCAGTTGAGCCTGTCAACGACAACGGCAGCTAAAGCTGATTTCTTGCGAACTTTCGACGCGTCCATTGACGCTCTGCCTGTTTGTGGTGACACCGGCACGGAATACGGGATGCAGGCCGCGCTGGAGTTGTTCGAGGATAACGTTGGGTTCACGGCGAACGAGGCGCGAAATCGCATTGCCCTGCTCATCACTGACGGACAAGCAAATGCCTATCCCGGCAGGCAGGGGACTCAATGGGAATACTATCACGAAGCCGCTGACCGGATTGGAGTCATTGCTGATAGCTTGCGCAATTCCGCCCGAGGAAACGCAACGGTGGCCGTAGTCTCCATTGACCCGGAGCCGGTTGTCTTTAACCCACAAGGCTGGGTTGCCACGGGCTTAAAGGGCGCTGTTATCTACGATGAACAGGGTGAGCTGAAATACCTGCAAACTTTGCCGGCGGATAACCGGGTGTTTGACGCGCGGAAAAACATGAAAGATGCCTGGGCAAATCCGGGTCGTTTCTATGACGCGGCGACAGATGCCATAGGTCAGACCGTGTCTCATGCCATCGCCGAACTGCAACCCAGCACCTTTTACGGTGGGCTGCAGACCGTTCTGACCGAGCGTATTGACACCCGTTATTTTCAGATTGAACCGTCCTCGCTGGACGTGACCGTGACTGTTGACGGGCGAGTCTTTCGTCTGGGCGACGCCGATTGTCCGCTTACGGCACAATCTCTTACCATTACGCCATCGGGTATCGAAGTGCGCCTGGGAGTGGCGCCCTATGGCGCGTTGCTGACACACAATTCGCTGACCCGACTTGACCTAAGTTTCCGAGTTTCGGTGAAGGCGGGAGTAACCCTGCCTTCGTCCAAAACAGGCGTTTTTGTACCCGGCGCCAGTTCAGTTCTTTTGACACCCCCGGCCCATCCCGTAGGTAGCAGCTATGTACTGTCCTGGCCGTCGTCGGGCCGCGTTCGGCTGGATTTGGGCGCGCAGATTTACTGGAATCCGGCAAACCCGGAGCTTGCTCCCGAACCATTGCCTGTCACCGATGAGGGCAACAAACCAAAGCCAGAACCAGAGCCAAAACCGAAGCCCAAACCACCCGCGACGCCGCCGCGCACGGATCAGCCTACAGGAGACAGCGCTTCCTGGCTGCTGCCCGTTGCCGCGCTGTCGATTGCGATAGTCGGCTTGGCGCTGACTGGCAAACAACGTTCATAATGCCGGGAGTGGGGTCGCTCAGGTTCCGGGCTTGATTCCGGAACCTGCCCCTCCGCTTTCCCTCGCGAATAGCGGTACAAATCTTTTTGCGAGGGGCCTTGCACCCCTGTTGCTTTGTGGTACCATACACCCCACTATGTTGAAGTTAGCGCTCCATACTCTGAACCTTGTCGACCTGCTGCTGCCCGGCCTTACCGCCGGCGGTCTGCTTGTGGGTGGTAAGGAGAAGCGATAACGGAGCCTGACGAACAGCAGCGTCTTTAGGGCAAAACCGCCCGTGCAGCTCCGTGTTTCTTGAAAACCGGAGCCTTTTTTATGTATCCCCTTTTGACTGACAAGGCAAACTGAAAGGATAGACGATAACCAATGACAGAAACAAAGCACATCGGCCACAAAATCACCGCGCTACGCCAGGCGCACAATTTGAGCGCCGAACAATTGGCGCAGCGCAGCCACATGAGTCTCGACGAACTAACAGCCATCGAAGCCGCTGAAAACGTACCCAACCTGTCGCCGCTCATCAAAATCACGCGCGCGCTGGGCATGCGTCTGGGTACGCTGTTAGACGACGACAATGGCATGGGACCGGCGCTGACCCGTGGGGCAGAGGTAGCGAGTGCGTCCACACCTGCCGCCTTAGAGACGGGGACCGCCGATGCTCCTCTGGATTTTTTCTCGTTGGCAGAGGGCAAGGTCAGCCGTCACATGGACCCTTTTATCATTGCTGTCGCGCCCAACACACCGCGTGAGCTGGACACTCATGAGGGCGAGGAGTTCATTTACTGTATGGATGGCGCGATAAAAATTGAATACGGCAAAGACACGTATTTGTTGGGACCGGGTGACAGTTTGTATTACGACACCGTCGTGCCCCATCAGGTGCGGGGCGCAGGTGACGGCGTGTCCCGCATTCTTGCGGTCGTCTACACGCCGGTATAAGGGTGGGCTGTCACTATGAGCGAATATAACATTCCGGATAATGTGCGGGTGCATAAGGCTGTGGCCGAGGGGCTTGGTCTGGATGTGGCGTCGTATGAAATTCCGGAAAAAATCAAGAAGCAAGAACGCTATGACGGGCCTTTCACCAATCTGACCATCGGCGCTTTTTTGGAGAAAGAAGTTGCCGGACACCCAAATAGCGATTTTCTGGTCATGCCTGACCGGGGTCTGCGCTGGTCGTGGGCAGAGTTCAACGACCGCGTCAATAATCTGGCCAAAGGCTTGCTGCACATTGGCATGGTCAAAGGACAGCATTTGGGGGTATGGGCGCGCAATGTGCCCGACTGGTTAACTTTTCTGTTTGCGACCGCAAAAATCGGGGTCGTGCTGGTGACGATGAACAGCGCCTACAAAAGCCATGAGCTGGCTTATGTGCTGGAACAGAGCGACATGGATGCGCTGGCGGTTATTGACGCTTTCCGAGATGTTGACTACGTCAAAACTATTCGTGAACTGGTGCCGGAGTCCCTGACGCAACCGCGCGGTTTTCTGGAATCGGCACGCTTCCCGCACCTCAAGCACCTCCTGTACATGGGACCGGAAAAACACCGGGGCTTCTATTCGATGCCGGAGCTGTTACTGTTGGGTACGCACACCGAAGATGGGGCGGTGATGGACGCACTCGCTCAAACTCGTGCCGACGACGTTATAAATATGCAGTACACCAGCGGCACGACTGGTTTTCCCAAGGGGGTGCAGTTGTCGCACCGCAACATTTTGAATAACGGTTATTTTATCGGCGAGTGTCAGAAGCTCACGCGGGATGACCGCGTGTGTCTGCCGGTGCCGCTGTTTCATTGTTTTGGCTGTGTGCTGGGGGTGATGGCAATTTTGACTCACGGCGCGACGCACGTAATGTTGGAGGAATTCAATCCGTTCATGGTGCTGTCCGCCATCGAGAAAGAACGCGCGACGGCGGTGTATGGTGTGCCGACGATGTTCATTGCCGAGCTGGACCACCCCGCTTTTGCGTCGTTTGACCTGACGAGTCTGCGTACCGGGATTATGGCGGGCTCACCCTGCCCGATTGAGACAATGCGCCGCGTCATGACGGACATGCACATGCCGGAAATCACGATTTCGTACGGTCTGACAGAGACGTCTCCGGTGTTTACGATGACCACGACCGACGACTCGCCGGAGGTCCGTGTGGAGACTGTAGGGCGCGCGATGCCGCACGCTGACGTGCGTGTCATTGCTCCCGAGTCGGGGCGTGAGTGTGCGACAGGCGAGATTGGTGAGCTGTGCTGCCGTGGCTATCAGGTGATGAAGGGCTACTATAAGTTGCCGGAGGCGACGGAGGCGGCCATTGACGACGAGGGCTTTTTGCATTCCGGCGACTTGGGTTGGGTGGATGAGGCCGGATATTATCGCGTCAGCGGTCGCATTAAGGACATGATTATTCGGGGAGGGGAAAACATCTACCCCCGCGAAATCGAGGAGTTTCTCTATACCTTGCCAGAGGTTAAGGACGTTCAGGTTGTTGGGGCGCCTGATGGCAAGTATGGTGAGTTGCCCGCTGCGTTCATTATCTTAAATGAGGATGCCCGTTTGACCGAAACTGATGTGAAGGAAGCCTGTTACGCACGCATGGCACGTTTCAAGGCGCCGAAGTACGTGCTGTTTGTTGACGAGTTTCCGTTGACGACATCGGGCAAAATCATGAAGTTCAAAATGCGCGAGATGGTTGCTGCAATGTTGAAGAGTGGCGATTTGGAAGCGGCGGCTACCTATGCCCTTTGAGCATGGTATCCTAATGTCATTCTGAATGGTATTGCGGAGCGAAATGAGGCGAAATACACCTTGAAAGCACGCGGTGAAGGGAGCGGGACGGTGAAGAAACGATTTCTGACAGTGACCATTGCGAGTGTCGTGAGTGTCGTGTTGCTGTCGATGATGGCTACGGCTACGGCTACGGTTGCGTCGGGTGCGACGATTATCAAGCCCGGAGTTACGATTGCTTTAGCGACGAATAAGGGTCAGAAAACGGTGAAGGTCGGCGGTTTAACGACGGCTGAAGCGAAGAAGAAACTGGGCGCCTACACGCTGAAGGCGACGCCCAAACAGCTGTATTTTACCGACCGTGATTGGACGCGCTCACTCAAAACCAGTGACCTGAAGTTAAAGCCGTCCATTGCCGCTTTGGTGAAAGAGGCGTCGCAGGTGGGCACGGATACGGCGGTCGGGGGTACGTATGTCACCGCTGCCGCGAAGAAAAAGCTGACCGCGCGCCTGAAGAGCTTTGCCAAGAAGTTCAAGGTCAAGGCGAAGACGGTCAAGGTGGCCGGGGGTGGCAAGCTGAAGAACTTTGGTGGCCGAGCTCTGGACCAAAAGGCCGCGCTGGACGCTGCCATTAAAGCGCTGAACGCCTACGGTACGGGCAAGGCGAAAAAGCCGAAGGTGTTGGCGGCGCCGATTACCGCCAGCAAATGGAAGATGACCGGGAGATCCGGTAAGGGCAAAGTGCTGGTCGCGTCGCTGGTCAACCGGCAGGTGTTTTTATTCAAGGGGAATAAAAAGGTCGTGTCTTATGGGATTTGTGTTGGTATGCCCGGCTATGCCACGCCGACTGGGACTATGCGGGTGGCGCGTAAACGCAAAAATCCCGTGTGGCATAATCCCGGGGCCGGCTGGTCGAGGGGTATGGCGGAAGCGATTTCCGGGTCGGGCGGTCCGCTGGGCAAGGCGGCGCTGTACTTGACTCGTGGCGGTAAGGACGAGGGGATTCGTTTTCACGGAACGGCTAAGAGCTGGTCGATTGGCAAGGCGCAAAGTCATGGTTGTATGCGTTTGACAAATAAGAACGTGCTGAAATTGTATAAGCAGGTACCGGTGGGCACGAAGGTGACGGTAGTGAAGTAGGGCGTACGAGGCGGGGGGCCCCGAGGTAAGGGGTCCGAGGTAGGGGTTCGACGACAGGCTGGCAGCAGGGGCAAAGAGCAAAGGCAAGGAGCAAGGTTTCGTGGCAGTGGGCAGAACAGGAGAGGTGACGGTACCGGCGGGGTCGCGGGTTGTTGTGGTTGTGTCGTCAGGCTTAATGGGCGACGGGACACAAGAGCTGTTGGCAAGTGGCGCCGTTGATATGCCGCAGGTTCTGGGCAAAAGCCAGGGTGCGGCGTTGGAGGCTGTGTCCAATGTCGGCCTTCACCCGCGTGTCATTTACGACTATTCAGATACGGTACGCAAGGGTTCGGTGATGGCGCAACACCCGGCGGCGGGTGTGACGGTGTCGCCAAAGCTGGAATCCCTGTTGTTAATATCGTCCGGTCCGGCGCTGAACGAACGTCTACCTGTGCCCTTGCCGTCAGTGGTCGGTATGACCGAAGGCGCCGCCGCGTTGGAACTGCGCGCGGTCAGGCTGTCGGCGCAGTTTGTACACGAAAAAAGCGCTACTGTTCCGGCGGGTCATGTGTCGGCCCAGATTCCGGACCGCGATTCTTTGGTGACGCGTCCCAAGACCAAGGCTTGGGTGGCATGGCTGGTGATTGCTGTCATTGTGGCGCTGTTGGCTGCGGTGGGCGTGCCGATGTTGCTGCGTGGAGGCAGTCTGTCCGCCATTGAACAAGCGAAACAGGTCACGGTTCCTGAAGTGGTTGGCCTGTCATTGCAAAAGGCAACGACCGCGCTGGAGGAAGCGGGATTGAAAGTTGGCACGGTGACGGAAGTCAAGGCGAAAAGCGGCGTGAAGGCGGGGGCGGTGGTATCCGCTACGCCCGAGGCCGGACAAGAGATTGCGGCAGGGTCTTCGGTGGCCTTGGAAGTGGCCGCGGCCAAGGGCAGCGATACGCCCACCGTGACTCCGGCGCCGGACGGCGAGCTGCAAGTGCCCGACGTGACCGGGTTGGACGAGGCGGCTGCGCGAAGCGCGCTGCGGGCGATGGGCCTGTCGGTGGACGCGGTCAATTCCCCGTCAAGTGAAGTGAAGAAAGGTCTGGTCATCGCGCAGAGTCCCATGCCGGATATGGTTGCGGTGGCAAAATCTTCCGTGGTTCTTGTGGTCTCGTCGGGAAAGCCGACCTATGACACGACCGTGACCCTGCCCGAAGTCGTAGGATTGCCAGCAGGAGACGCCACGGCGAAAGTGACCGCTCTGGGTTTGGTAGTTAAGATTGCGCCGGAAAATGTGACGGGCAGCGTCATAAACCAGATACCGGCAGCCAATAGTAAGGTGCTGGCCAACAGCGTCGTTTTGCTGGAAGTGCAGTAGCGCGCGGGTTCTCGGCGTGTGCGGTAGCTGTGGCAAGCGGCAAGCGGTCGGTTGTGGGTCGTGGGACGCGGTGGAGATTGTGGTGGTTTCTCGGTTGGCGTGTCGTTCATTGTATGCTACACTTGCGTTCCTTGTGTGGCCGGGTAGCTCAGTTGGTAGAGCAGCGGACTGAAAATCCGCGTGTCGACGGTTCAAGTCCGCCTCCGGCCACCACTTTCATTTTCCCCTCCTACGTTTCAGTAGAGTGATATTCGGACTTGAACCGAATGGTCGGCGTTTTACGTCCGAAAACATGCCA
>JAIRWZ010000034.1 GCA_031268615.1 Actinomycetes bacterium
CCAGCCCAGCGTATCGAACGCCTGAGGCATTGTGTCAGTCGGGGCGCGGCTGACATTGAAGGCTTGGGCACGGAGACCATTACCGCGTTGATTGCGGCGGGCGCGGTCGGCGACGTGGCCGATTTTTATGAGCTACAAATTGAAACATTGGCTGGCTTGGGATTAGGGCGTCAGCTCAAAGATGGCGGTGAGCAAGTATTCGGGCAGACAATGGCAACAAAGGTGCTGGCAAACGTGGAAGCTTCCAAAACACGTCCCTTTGCGCGGCTGCTGTTCGGGCTGGGTATTCGCCATGCTGGTGCGGCGGTGGCCGAAGCGCTGGCGACACGATTTAGCTCACTGGATGAACTGCGTGCAGCGACAGAAGAGGAGCTGTCTGCGCTGGAGGGCGTTGGTCCGCGTATCGCGGCCAGCATTCGCCATTTTTTTGCGTTGCCGGAAAACGAGGACGTGCTGACGCGCTTAGTTGCGGCGGGCGTGGTGTTTCGGGTTGACGAAGCTGCGCTGGCCGCCCGTCGTCCGCAAACGCTTTCAGGGCTGACCTTCGTGTTGACGGGCGCCTTGGCAGACCGGACGCGTGACGCGGCGTCAAGCGAGCTGAAAGCTCTGGGCGCGAAGACAGCCTCGTCGGTGTCGCGCAAGACCTCGTTCGTTGTGGCAGGCGTTGACGCCGGCAGCAAATATGACAAGGCGGTATCGCTGGGCGTGCCCGTCCTTGACGAGGAAGACCTGAACGAAATCATTGCCATCGGTGACCTGCCGGGACGTCTGCGCTAATCGTGGCTCAACATTCTGCTCACCATACCTTGTCCACTAAGCCCCGCCCACGCAAGCGCAGCGATACGCTGAAACCTTGGAGCTGGTTTGACGTAGTAAGTATGTCGGTGGCGCTGGTCGTCTCATCAGGACTGACGGCCCTTGTCCTCTCCAACCGTTTGACGACTCTGCTGCCCGAAATCGGTCAGGTGGGCGTGCGCATTGCTCTGCTGGTCGTATTCTACCTCTTTGAACTGCTGGGATTGGTCTGGCTGGCACATCGACGCGAGCTGACCTTCGCGCAGGCATATCGCCTGAAACCCGAACCAGCCGGTACCGCAACCCGGGCAGGAACCTCATCTCCTGAAACTAAGACGTATCCTGCCTGGACAACGGCGCTCCTCACGGTCGGTCTGCTGATTGCGTTGCGCGCAGTCGGCATTGCCTACAATGCCGTGACGTCAGGGCTGGGTTGGCCTGCGCCTTCGTCAGAGTCGATGACTGCGCTCTTCGGCAATTCGCTTTACGGTCTGGCGGGTGCGCTCGTCAGTGTCGTTCTGCTGGCGCCAGTCATCGAAGAGCTGGTCTTTCGCGTCATCATGCAGGAAACCTTTGCAAAAAAGGTTGCACCGCTGCTCGCCATCGTCTTGCAGGCGCTGATTTTCAGCGTCTACCATCTGTCGCTTTGGGCAGCGTTGCCCAACCTTTTGCTCGCCTTGGCAACAGGCTGGCTGGCGGCGCGCTCCCGCAGCATTTGGCCGGCGCTCATCCTGCACATCAGCTACAACGCCGTGGTGGTCGCCGCCGCGTTCTACCTCGCCCTAACCTAAACAAAAGAAGTGAGTACGCCCATTCCTGTGTGCTGTTTTCTGTGGAATCGTGGCAGGTATGGACCCCCGGTCAAGCCGAGGGCAGGCTCAATACTCACTTCTTTAAATTGGTCTAGACGATGGTCAAGCTACGGTGATCAAAGAAGGTGCTACGCTGCAGAAAGGCGTTACTGGCGTCGGTCAGCATGCCGAACATCAGGAGCTGCTTGAGCTTCGGACTGTCATTGTTCACGACAAAGTCGGGCTGCCGCGCATCGGCGTAAAAACGCGTATCGTCCCAAAACCAGCGTGGCATGCGTTTCAGGCGTGTCGCGTCCAGCTGGTCTTCGATTAGCGTGATTGCGCGTCGCATTTCACGCTGTTCGGCGGATGACAGCGCGCCGATTGCCGGGGTGTCGCTCAGTAATCTGACCAGTTCGTCGGGCGCGTAGGTCAGCTCATTGAGCAGCTGTGCCAGACGCGCATGTTCTGACCTTCCAAAGGAGCCGAAATAAACATCGGCGAAGGGATGTCCAAAACGATTTATAACTGTTTTGTTTTCAGGCATGGCTATCATTGTTATCCACGGGATTTACGCTGCCCGTGCCATTGTCGTTATCCACATAGTCTACTAAAGCAGTCATAAATGCGCGTTGCTCGTCTCCAATCAGATGTGCCGGTATGTATTCATCTACAATAGCCGCTAGTGCAGCGAGCGACGAAATGCCCAAATCATTGGCAATCTGTCGTGCGTCTTCAAAGTCGTATTTAGGATAATAGCGCGCCGCTTTAATTTTCATGGCCAGTAGTTGCTCTTTTCGCGGCATTTTGATTTTAATGTGAGAATAGTTACCGTAGTTGACCAATTCTTCGCGTTTCATTTCATTCAGGGTTTCAACAATCTGCGAATTAATCCAATCATCTGGCAGGTGATAGGTCTTTGCGATTTCTGCGAATACTTCTGGGTGACGCCCAAATTCACGTCGATTCAAAATGATGCCGTCAAAGTCGCCTGTTAAATCTTTGCGTAAGGGATTTTCGTAATACAACATCACGGCGACTCCCCCGTACAGCGCCAGTTCTAGTGTCAGGTTGCGCTGCGCCAGCTCATCATTCAAACTGGTAAGGATGGCTCGCATCTCCGTTGAATCGAATGTCCTGTTTTCTGACATGGCCCTTTCCCTGAACGTATCAAAGTTCCTACAAGAACAAGTATTAGTATAAAGCAAGCTCTGAAAAGAAGTGAGTACGCCCATTCCTGTGTGCTGTTTTCTGTGGAATCGTGGCAGGTATGGACCCCCGGTCAAAGCCGGGGGCAGGCTCAATACTCACTTCTTATTGTTTTTCTTGTCCTGATGGTTTCGGTGGGGCGCCTGTGCGGTGTGCTTGCGGTATGATGGAGTGTCTTATTTGCGAGAAGAGGGGGAGTATGGCACTTTCAGAGCAGGACGTGCGGCATGTGGCGCTGCTGGCGCGGCTGGGTTTGTCCGGCGAGCAAGTTGTGGAGCTGCAGGGCGAGCTGAATTCCATTCTGGAACACATTGACCAATTGCGTAATCTGGACTTGGAAGGTGTGGAGCCTACGACGCATGCGGTGCCGCTGGTAAACGCTATGCGGGCCGATGAGCCGCGTCCGTCGTTGTCGCATGAGGCGGCGCTGATGAACGCGCCGCAGCAGCGGGACGGCGCTTTTTTGATACCCCGTATTGTGGGTCCCGGAGGTGGCGCGTGATGGCTGCCTTTGATTTTCGGCCCGGCGCTTTGTCTGCCGCCGAGCTGTCCGCTGCCGTTACCGCTCGCGAGATTAGCGCGCGCGAGGTAGCGTTGTCCGCACTGGCCGCTATTGAGGCTACGGACCCGGCTCTGCATGCCTTCAACGAGGTCACGCCAGAGCTGGCGTTGGCCGCTGCCGACGCCTTGGACGCGCGACTTGCTGCTGGTACCACTACCGCCACAGCCCCGCCAGGTCCCCTCACTGGTGTCCCCGTCGCCTTCAAGGACAACATGAACCTCATCGGCACGCACACAACCTGTTCGTCGCGCATGCTGCAATCCTACCAATCCACCTATGACTGCACCGCCGTGCGCCGACTGCTGGACGCAGGCACCATCCCGCTGGGCAAGCTGAACATGGACGAGTTCGCGTTCGGCTCGTCCACCGAATCCAGCGCTTTTGGCCCGACCCACAACCCTTGGGACACCGACCGGGTGCCGGGCGGCTCGTCGGGTGGCAGCGCGGCGGCCGTGGCTGCGGGCATGGCGACCATCACGCTGGGCAGCGACACAGGCGGCTCTATCCGCCAGCCCGGTTCGTTTACTGGCACGGTCGCGTTGAAGCCGACCTATGGCCGCGTCTCCCGCTACGGCTGCGTGGCCTTTGCCTCCTCGCTGGACCAGATTGGCCCCTTCGCTCACACGGTGCGTGACGCTGCGTTGGCGCTGGCCGCCATCTGCGGGCAAGACCCGATGGACGCGACGTCCGTTTCCCGCCCGGAGACAGAAACGCAAGCCTTCCTCGCCGCCACTGACCCCGCGGCGCGCGACCTGGACGACGTCACGGGTCTGCGCGTGGCTATCGCAACTGACCTGCTGGAGTCCGACGGACTGGACCCCCGTATCCGCGCCGACGTTTTGGCTCAGGCCGAAACGCTGGCGGACCGCGGCGCCGACCTCATCGAAGTCACCCTGCCCTCCACCGAATACGGCCTGTCCGCCTACTACATCGTCGGTCCCGCCGAAGCCTCGTCGAATCTGGCGCGTTTTGACGGCATTCGCTACGGCCTGCGCGTCTCTGACCCCGAACCCACCGACGTCATGGACCTCTACCTGCGCAGTCGCGCCGCCGGTTTTGGCGCGGAATCCATCCGCCGTATCATGATTGGCACCTACGCCCTGTCCGCCGGCTATTATGACGCCTACTACGGGCAGGCGCAAAAGGCGCGCACGGTCATCAAGCAGGACTTCGCGCGCGTGTTTGCCCAGGCTGACGTCCTGCTGACCCCGACATCGCCGACGACCGCCTTTCGCCTGGGCGAAAAAGCCAGCGACCCGCTGGCGATGTACCTGTCCGACATCTACACCATCCCGGTCAATCTGGTTGGCACGGCCGGCCTGTCGCTTCCCACCGGGCTCATCGACGGGCTGCCCACCAGCGTCCAGCTCATCAGCGACTACTTCAACGAAGCCGCCATCTTTCGCGCCGCCACCACGCTGGAACGCGCCGTACAGTTCCCCCGCAACGACGTCCCGTGTGGCGTGTAGTTGCGGGGAGAGAAAAGGGGAGTGAGTACGTCCAATGCCGTGGTGGAAACGAACTAAGCAGACAGAATCGGTGACGGAAACTGAAGTCGCCCCGCCTAAGGAGAGTACGGCGACTGAAACGTCTGCCATTCTTTCAGTTGAAGAGAGTAGAGCTGGGAACTCCGTTCAAAGCGACACGGTGGATGACGACGCGGTCATCAGTGACGTCCTGTCGGGATTGCGGGCCGATTTGCAATCGCAGCTACCTGACGCCGACGAGTTCTTAGCTGGTGGCGACACAACGGGAGCCGCAGACGGCGAGAATCCTTCCGAACACACGAACACGTTCATGGGCCTGGACGTCAGCGTCGCCAAACGAAGGCGCACCTATCTGACGCTGGTTATCGTGGGGTTGGTGACCTTGTTGTTGATGGTCGGGGGCGTGTGGGCTTGGCTGACTTATGGACAGATTACCGTTCCTGACTTGGTGGGTCAGCCTTCGACCGAGGCCATCAAAGTCTTAAATGAAGTCGGCCTGAAAGTCGGCGCCATGAACGAAACTGAAGTCGCCGGAGTTGAGCCTGGCATTGTCGTCAATCAAGACCCCATCGTGGACAAAAAGGTAAGGCGTGGGTCGGCGGTAGACCTGACTGTGTCAATGGCGGCGGACAACGTACTGGTACCCGACGTGACAGGAAAGACACGGGAAGCGGCCCGTGAGACCCTTTCTGCCGAGCGTCTGTCGGTCGAAGAAATCCCGACCTTTAGCAACACGGTGCAGACCGGTTCTGTCGTGGGGTTTTTGCCGACGGCGGGCACGGAAGTGCCCGGAGGCTCGACCGTCAGCCTGCTGGTAGCAAAGGGCGCGGCAGACGCTACCGTCGAGATGCCCAAAGTGCTGGGGCTGACCGCCGAAGCAGCTGAAACAGTGCTGCGTGAAGCAGGGTTCAATCCTCATATCTATTACGCTTCCACCTCGTTTGGAAATCTGGATGAGGTGGTTGCCCAAACTCCCTCGTCAAAGACGGCGGCAACTTCTGGCGCGGTCGTATTGGTGCTGGTCTCGCGCGGAAATTCAACCACAGAGCTGACGGTTCCCGAACTGGTCGGCAAGCCACGGGCAGAGGCGGAAACCAGCGTATCAGCGGCAGGTTTTGCTGCCGAGATATTTGAAATAGTGGACAGCTCGGTGGCGACAGGCACAGTGGTTGCCCAAACTCCGCCGTCAAAAGACAGTTTGCTGAAGGCGGGCGATTCACTGGGGCTACTGGTGTCACGGGGAGCGGACACGGCGGTGACTGTGCCTAATTTGTTGAGTCAGGACAGCTCGACGGCAGCTGTTGCTTTGCAGGCGGTAGGTTTGGTGGCGCGTATTGTGCCGCTGCCGGTGGGATTGCAGCCAGGTCTTGTTGCGCAACAGTTCCCGGCAGACGGTACGGCATATCGACTGGGTCTTCCGGTGCTGCTGTATACAGAGGGAACCCGCTAAAGTAATGGCTGGGATGATTTGAGTAAGGGGCTGAATGAATGTAGGGACACCAACCGATTCGTCAGGGTCGGTTGGTGTCCGCTTACCCGGCAGAATCGTGCGGGTATGGACCCCCGGTCAAGCCGGGGGCAGGCTCAGTACTCACTATAGAAAGAGTTGAGAAAGGTTTGAGCAACATGGCGAAGGAACTGACAGACGTCCTGCGGGACTGGGAAGCGGTCATCGGATTGGAAATCCACACCGAAATCACGGCGGCTCGCACAAAGATGTTCTGTGGCTGCGCCGTCGCTTTTGGCGGCGAGCCCAACACGCGCGTCTGCCCGGTGTGTCTGGGGATGCCCGGCGCGCTGCCGGTGCCAAATGAGGCGGCCGTGCAGTGGACGGTGCTGGCGGGACTGGCGACAGGCTGCGCCATTGCACCGTGGTCGCAGTTCCATCGCAAGAACTATTTCTATCCTGACATGCCGAAAGACTATCAGATTTCGCAGTACGACAAACCTTTTTGCGAAAGCGGGTCCGTGCTGATAGAAGTCGATGAAGATGGCGTGGCCGAGCGCGTTGACCGCGCGCAACCGGACGTGGCGGACGCGGGGTTGCAGCTGGCCGCTGACGGCAAAACCTACGCGACCACCATCGGTATCACGCGCATTCATCTGGAGGAAGATACGGGTAAAATGGTTCATTTGGGCGGGTCAGAGGGCCGCATTGCGGGCGCCGTAAACTCGCTGGTGGACTTTAACCGCGCCGGCACGCCGCTGATGGAGCTGGTCAGCGAACCCGACCTGCGCACGCCGGAAGAGGCGCGTCGTTTTGTACAGAAACTGCGCCTGATTTGGCAGGCGATAGGCATTTCGGACGGCAACATGGAGGAAGGCTCAATGCGCGTTGACGCCAATGTCTCGGTGCGTCGCCGTGGCGAGGTGGAATTCGGCACAAAAGCCGAGCTGAAAAACATGAACTCGTTTAAGGCGCTGCACGATGGGCTGGTGTACGAAATCGTTCGCCAGGCTGCCCTGCTGGAAAGCGGCGGGCGCGTCGTGCAGGAAACGCGCCACTGGGACGCGACGAAAAAGGTCACCTCCGCGCTGCGCTCGAAGGAAGAAGCGCACGATTACCGCTATTTCCCCGAACCCGACATGGTGCCGTTCGAGTTTTCAAGTGAGTACGTCCAGCGTATCCGCGAGAGGTTACCAGAGCTGCCCGACGCGCGCCGCGCGCGTTATGTGCGCGACTGGGGGCTGCCAACGTTTGACGCCGCCGTGCTAACGGCGGATTTAGAGCTGGCGGCGTATTTCGAAGAGGCGCTGGAGTTGGCCGGTTCACGCGCGTCGGAACTCGCTGCGGAGGTCGCGAAGCTGTTGGTCAATGACCTGCGTGCCTACCTGAACGCTGCGGGTGTTGGTCCGGTGGACAGTGTAGTGCGGCCCGCCGGGGTCGTTGAGCTGGTAGCGTTGGTAGACGGCGGTACCATCAGCGGCAAGCAGGCAAAGGAAGTCTTTGCCGCGATGTGCGGTGAAGCTGGCGCGTCGCCAGCGGAGATTGTCGAGAAACGCGGCATGCGTCAGTTAAGCGACACCAGTCAGCTGGCTACAGTCATCGACGGGATTGTCGCCGCCCATCCTGACAAAGTTGAAGCGTACCGGGGTGGAAAGGCAGGACTGATAGGCTTTTTCGTCGGTCAGGTCATGCGCGAGACCGGCGGTCAAGCCAACCCGCAGGTCGTTAATGAGCTGCTGCAAGAACGCCTTACCCCGTAAACGGCGACATCTTCGCCACCTACCTACCTGTCCGGGCGCTACGGAGTCGGCGGTAGTTTGGCTGGGGTAAAATGGTTATCTGAAGGGTTTGGGGACAATTCAGGTGCGGAGGAGTGTCTATGCAGTACGAATCAACCAGCGAACTGCCCAAAGGCGTACAGCATGTGTTACCACAGCACGCCCAGGATATCTATAAAGAGGCCTTCAACCACGCCTTTGCGGAGTATGCTGACCCAGGCAAGCGCCGAGGCAGTGAAAGTCAGGAAGAAACCGCGCACCGCGTAGCGTGGGCGGCGGTCGAAGGCAGCTATCAGCGGGAAGCAGATGGTACCTGGCACAGAAAGGGTGTGTAATTTCCCCTGCAACGTCCTGTCTTTTTGCGGGAACACATGCACGGCGCGTTTTGCCGATTGGTGTCCGCCATTCAGCAGTGACCGGACGGACACCAATCGGCCCGCTGGCGCGGACGAAAAGCTGTTCCTACAGACGTACTGAAAAGGACCCCAAAGATGGGGTCCTTTTCAAATCTATGAAGAACAAGGAGACTTGTGCCTCAAAAAGATTAACGCCAGATATACAGCAGACGGTTGCCTGACCACACACCAGTTGTGTTATAGCCACCGGGACCCTTGCTTCCCGGGTGAATGGTGTCAAAGCCATTGTAGGGATTGACGTTTTCCCATGCGAACGTGCCAACCCAGGTGTCAGAAGTGGGATTATAAATAACGCTTGGCCAGTCATTGTGGTGTGATCCGCTGCTGTTCAGATAGTATCTTTCAACACCGGTAGCCACCAGTTCACCTGAAGCATGGCCTGCGTCTGCGGCAGCCTTCGCTGAATCAACGTCAACCGGTACGTGACACTTCAGACAGACTGTGTCTTGTATCTTGCCTATTGTCGCGCCGTCTTGAACCGTGCCTTCAAGGAGCGTGAAGTTCGGGTCAACCAGACGTACATCCGCCCCGCCTGGAGAGCCAACAGTCCCGGATGCGCCTGCTTCGGCCGCTTTTCCCCACGTGGATCCGTTTAGATAATCTGTAACGGGAACACCCATGGTAGTAGTTGATTCAATGGCAGCGATATTGGAAGCATACATCCAAAGGTTGCCGGGAGCAGTGCCGTAGGCTCCGATTGCCTTTTCCGTTCTGCCGAAGGTACCGCCACCACCAGCAACCAGAGGATTGGTAATCTTTCCTGCTGCCTTGCCACCTGTCCATTCCCACACCGTAATGCCGTGGTTGCCATGCGGGAAAGCCGTGGAGTTTGTGGCTTTACCGATAGCGTCGTGGCACTGGTCACAGCCAAAGGCACGTGCAGAATGGATGCCTTTCGGATCGTTATCTTTAGTAACTGTGTACTCATTGTCAAACGGTACCCCTACGATATAGGGGCTGCCAAAGCCCAGATAACGATACCCACCTGGCAGACTGCCCGAGTGACAAGGTGAGCAGTTAGGTGAGGTATACGCCGAGTTTGCGCTTTCAGCGCCCGGCGCGCTGCTGTGTCCGGTAATATTGGACATTATGCCACTGTCCGGAACCGTCTCGCGCGAGTAGGTTTGACCCCAGACAATGTTTCCCATAGCAGAGTTTTCGTGACAACGAGCGCAGGTCCAGCCGGTCAGCAGGGACTGTTGAGCGGCATAGTATCCCTGATCGTTGTTGCCAAAGCCTTCGGGCATGTTGCCCAACTTGGTCGTGCGGGTACCTCCGTTGACAAACCAGTCAGCGACGGTGCCAGCGGTACCATCACTAATCAGCAGTTTGCCTGACTTCTCATCGCCGGTAAAGGCCTCGTCATTACGCTTGAGTTGCTTGGGAAGTTCGTCCGCAATAATCTCGTCACTGGCGTCCCCCAGCAAGAAGGCATTCATGCCCCAGTATCTGGAGGCTCCGTTACCGTGCACCCCACCCTTATGGCAGGCGCTGCAGTTGCCGACATGGGTATGCGGACCGGCGTCTGTCGCTGTGTCTGCCCACTCTACCAGCATGGTTGCCTTGCCGCTGCCAGCATTAGTGTGACATTCCGCGCAGGAGTTACCCATAGTCAGATGGGCATCTGCGACCGTCCCGTCACCATTGAGCGGCTGACCAGTCGCGCGGTGAGCCGAGTGACACACG
>JAIRWZ010000048.1 GCA_031268615.1 Actinomycetes bacterium
GAGGTATGCCCGCCGGATACAATAAGGGCAACATGAGGGACAGGCAGTGCGCGGTGGTCTGGCACGGTCGCGGTATCCAGCAGGACTGCGTAGAGGTGTCCTTCCAGATGGTTGATACCATACAGTGGCTTGCCCGTCGCAGCTGCCAAGCCTTTTGCGTAGGCCAGGCCCACTACCAGCGCACCAATGAGCCCCGGCCTATCGGTCACTGCAATGGCGTCCACGGCGGCAAAGGACAGACGTGTCTCCCCTGCAGACGCGGCTTGACGCAAGGCCTCATCAACGGTGGATACGATGGCTTCGCTGTGCTTGCGACTGGCGATTTCCGGCACTACCCCACCAAAACGAGCGTGAAACTGAACCTGCGAAGCGACGACATTAGAAAGCAATGCGTCACCGGCGACAACAGCCGCAGCCGTTTCATCACAAGATGATTCAATGCCCAAAACGAGCGGGCGCGCGAATTCAGGCAGGGTCAACGAACACGCAAAGAGCAGCGCATCCATAGGGACAGCTTTCTGACGCGGAGCGGCGGATTGCTGTCCGCCGGACGCCAACCGACCGCCTGGGGCGGAAGGCGTCCCTACAGGGGTTGCGGCTTGCGGATAATAGCCTGTGCGCCGCCCCGTTTGGGTGAAACCGGCGCTGCGGTACAGGCGAATGGCCGCCTCGTTGTCGGCACGGACTTCCAGCGTCGCCGACGCAATCCTCCGCTCGCGTGCCTGTTCCAACAGCAAGTCCAGTAAAGCGCGCGCGACCCCACGCCGCCGCTCACCAGAGGCTACGGCTAACATTAGTACATTCAGCTCTCCCGCTAAATCCGCCGCGCCCACACAGCCAATCAGACGCCACAAACCCTCTCCTTCGCGCCGTAGCGTCCCAAACCACAGCCGTGTCGGGTTGTTCAGCTCCTCAATCAACGAAGCGCGCGACCAGCCAAAGCCCTCAACCTCGCCCGCCAGCGCCACCAATGCCGCTACGTCCATCGGGGTCAGACGACGACAGGTGACGTCACCGGAATCTCCAGATGGCAATCCCTGTGTAGGGACAGCTTTCTGACCGCGCAAGCGGGCAGATTGCTGTCCGTCGGAAGCTTCGAACGTTTCCTGACTTGCGGGTTTGAGATGCCGGGTCAAGCCCGGCATGACGGGCTTTTGACTTTCCTTTATCTGGGAGCGCTGCAGTTCGGCTTCCTCCGCGTAGGACAGGCGGGTGTAGTAGGGCAGCACCGCAGCAACATCCCCGCTTGCCTGCGCATAGCTAGCCACAAACGCGTCTACCAGAGCCTGCCCGTTCGTGTCGCCAGCAGCACAAGCTTCAGCGCCAACGGCCTCCTCGCCGCCGTCCGCGCCCTTCCCGCCGCGCAGCTCTCCGGCGCCCGTCGCCACACCGTACAGTCCGATACCCAAGCCCTGCGCCAGACCCTTGGCCGTCGCCACGCCAATGCGCACCCCCGTGTACGAACCCAGACTGCAGCCCACCGCAATAGCCGCTAAGTCCGACAGTCCGATACCCTCCGCGTCCAGCACCTGCGTGATAGCCTCCAGCAGCACGGCATTGGCCGCCCGTGGCGCCTCAATCGCCACCACACGCGCAGGTGCGCAACCCCGACCATCAGGCAAAAAGGCCGCCAGACCCAGATGTACTGTATCTCCCGCCGTATCGAAGGCCAGCAGATAGCGCACATTCTCACTCATCGGCATAGTCCGCCCGCGCCCGCATATACCGGGCAAACACCTCCCGCGCCAGCTCCTCGCCCCGCTGTCTCAACGCGCGCAACTCAATACGTCGCGTATCATCTCCAACAACCGTCAATCGCAGCTCCAGGTCAGCCGCGGCCACCACCTCGGCAAACTTGTCCCCCCACTCAACCAGCGCCACGCCCTGACTCATCACACCTGCATACGCAAAAAAATCCAGGTCATACAGCTGCTCCGCACTTTCCAACCGATACAGGTCAAAATGGTACAGCTCCAGCCTCCCCCCCGCATACGCCAGCATGAGGTTGTAGGTCGGGCTAGTCACCACGACCTCCGGCCCCAGCCCCAGCCCAGCCGCAACCCCACCGCTCAAGCAGGTCTTGCCAGCGCCCAGCTCGCCGGTCAGCAGCAGGACGTCGCTGGTCTGGACGCACTCGCCCACACTACGTCCCAACTCAATGGTTTCGGCGGGATTTCGGGTATACAGAGTGAGCGCGTCCATCAGCTGGATTGTTCGCGCGGGGTGGCAACCAAACGTTCCAGCAGCGGGGCCGCGGCGAAGAAGGGCTCGCGTTTCAGCTGGTCATATATCGTCGCGGCGGGGTGGTACAGCGGCAGGATTCGGAGGTTGTGTCTCTCAAAGACCCGTCCCTGCAGTCCCGATATGCCCTGTCCCGTTTGCAGGATAAGCCGCGTGGCAAAGGCGCCCAGCGTAACGATGACGCGCGGGCGCAGCAGACGCAGCTGTGCGTTCAGGTAACCGCGGCAGGCGACGATTTCTAAGTCCTGCGGGTCGCGGTTGCCGGGTGGACGGCATTTGACAATGTTGGTGATGTAGATGTCAGAGCGCCGGATGTGGGCGCGCTGCAACAGCTCGTCTAAGATTTTGCCCGCCGCCCCGATAAAGGGTGCGCCGCCTTCGTCTTCAGTGCGACCCGGCGCCTCGCCGATAAAGACCGCGCGCGCGTCGTCCGGACCGATACCCCAGACGACTTGCGTGCGGGTTTTGCACAGCTCGCAACGGCGACAGTCCGCCGCGGCTGCCGCCATGTCGGTCATGCTGGTTGCAGCAGACGTGACGGGCGCGACGGGCGCAACGGGTGTCGGGGGCGACACGGCAGATGTAATAGCCGCAGCAACAGACCCATCTTGCCCAACCTCAAAACGCTGTGCAGCGTCGCCCTCTGTGCCCTCTGTCGAGCCATTGCCACACGTCGCTTTATCCATTGACATACACCCGCTCCAAACGCTGCCCCAGTCCACAGCAAATCTCATGGTTAATGGTACGTGCCGTCTCTGCTATCTCGTCAATTGAGATAAAGCCGTCCGTTCGCGGACTGCCCGACGTCCTGACCCCACGCGCGGCGGCAGCCACATCCCGCACGCTACCCGCGCGTCCTGCCAGCACAAACTCGTCACCGTACTCTATCGCCTCGCGCGGCGGAACCGCACACATCAGCTGATCCATGCAGACATTGCCTGCCTGCTCGACGCGCCGCCCGTTTCCCGCCACCATCACGTCCAGCTTGTTCGAGCCCAGACGTGGAATCCCGTCGGCGTATCCCAGCGGCAGCGTCACCAGCTGCACCGGCTTAAAGACCCGGTACGTCAGCCCGTAGCCAACTCCTTCCCCCATGGACACCGCCTTGACCCGCGTGGCGCGCGCATGCACGCTCATCGCCGGCGTCAGCAGGATTTTATCGCGTGTCGCGTCGCTGGGGTGCAGGCCGTAGAGCGAAATCCCCACCCGCACCATGTCATAGCGCGCCTGGGGCAACAGCACCGCGCCCGCCGAATTGCAACTGTGTACGATACCCGGATCCAGCCCCGCGTCCCGAATATGGCGCAGCGCGGTCTCAAAGGCGTCAATCTGTGTGCGCACGTCCCAGTCTCCGTCAACGTCAGCCGTCGCAAAATGCGTGAACACCCCTCCCAGGCGCAATCCCGGTAACGTCGCCGCCTCCGTCAATAACGTCGCCGCCTCCGTCGGCGCCACTCCGATACGATTCATGCCCGTGTCGATTTTCAAATGCCACGGCACGACGACGCGCTCTAACATCGCAAAACCCGACAGGGTGCGCAAAAACTCCAAACTCGTCGCCGTACACGTCACCTGCGCAGCTATCAGTTCGCTCAAGGCTTCTTCGGGCGGCTCCGCCAACACTAACACAGGGGCCGCCAGCCCGCCCGCGCGCAGCTCCAACGCTTCGTCAGCCGTCGCCACGCCCAGCCATTCGGCCCCGGCGTCCACCGCCGCGCGCGCCACCGCCACGGCGCCGTGCCCGTACGCGTCGGCTTTCACCACGGCCATGAATTTCACGCCCGGCCCCGTCAGCTGCCGAAACGCCAGCACATTGGCCCGAATCGCGTCCAAATCCACCTCGACCCACGCCCAACGATGTCGCGTCATTGCCCCTCCTTTCCCGCACCTGCCGCCGCCAGCAGCGCGCGCGCCGCCTGTGGCAGATAATCTATCAAATCTCTCGCATTGAGAGAAAATGAAGTGAGCGCGTCCACACCTGCCAGCGCCGCCTTTGCTTGCAAGCGCACCCCCAGTCCCGCCGCGTCTGCCGGGGCAAGCCCCTGCGCGAGAAGCGCCGCGATACTGCCGGACAGGACGTCACCGCTGCCAGCGGTCGCCAAAGCGGACGGTCCTTGTGCGTCTGTCCACTCGTTTCCGCCCACCCCGCCCGTCGCAATGCGCGTCACCGGACCCTTGGCGACAACAACCAGCGAGCTATTCTGGATTCCCGCGTCCGCGGGAATGACTGGGGTAGCGGGAATGCCCGGGTTAACAGGACCAGCCGGCACGTCTGCCGTGGCGGAACCGGCTAGCATACAGGTCATCCTCGGGCTTTGACCCGAGGATCCAGAC
>JAIRWZ010000085.1 GCA_031268615.1 Actinomycetes bacterium
GTCACACCTTTACCGGTTGGTATACAGACTCTGCTCTGACTAACCCGTATGACTTCTCAACTCCTGTCACTACTTCAGGTCTTACCCTTTATGGTAAATGGTCAGCAGATATCTATTCCGTTAGCTATAACCTAGATGGAGGCGCCACCTCTAACCCCACAACCTACACGACAGACATACTCCCCATTACCTTAACTAATCCCACCAGGTCAGGCTATGACTTCACGGGATGGAGCAATGCCACCGCAACTGGCTCTGGTCCTATTGCCTTGACTGGTGGAACTATTATTCCCACAGGCACCTATGGCAACATCACCCTCACCGCTAACTGGAAAGCTCAAAGCTATACGGTTAACTTTGACACCAGAGACAGCCTCTCTTATCCGGTGACGAGCAGCTTTGAATCAACTGAAGTCGCTTACGGAAGTCGTTACGATGAAATAGAAGGTTGGGAAGAAGAGCCAACACGACCGGGCTATGACTTTAAGGGTTGGTATACTGATCCGTCCCTTGCCTCTACTCGCATTTTAGGCAGAGATACCATACCAGACAAAGACACTACGCTTTGTGCTGTATGGACACCTAAGCGCTATGTTATTACCTATAGCCTCGGAGGAGGTCTGATAAACGGAAACTATCTGGCAAGCTATACTGTTGATACCTCCTGGCCACTAACCCTTCCCACTCCTGTTCGTGAAGCAAACTACGTCTTTGAGGGCTGGAAGGTAACTTCAGCTGAAAGTGGAAGTGTCTCTTTGCTGTCAGCTAAGACTGCCAGTCTCTCCCTCTTAGACGCCTCAAACATTTATCTGCCGGAAGGTACGTACGGAGACCTCACTGTCATTGCTCTGTGGAGTGGATCTAAGGCTAAACCAGAAGTGGTGACAGTGATTAAACACGATAAGACCAAATCAGGTCCGGGGGTTAACTTACGCATTGCAACTGGTGAGATATTGAGCGGTCTTGGTATCCTTACTCCTTTGAGTTTAGGTCTGGCAGCGCTTGCACTAGTGCGCAGAGGTCGCAAAGAAGAGCAAGAGTAAAAAGAAGGCAAGGGGGGCCAGGTGTGTAGGGACGCCTTCCAACTTGAAAGGTTGGTTGGCGTCCGTCACCTGACAGTGAGTGGCGGACACCAATCGGGCTTACGCCCGAAAGGTGTCTGCAAAAACACATACCAAGACTGATGTTTGCCGAAAGGGGTTGCAAATGTGTATGTTTTTTAGTACACTCAGGATATGGGAAAGCAAGAAGCAAGGCTATCCGTTAAGTTTTTTATCACCCAGTCTGGGAGAGAACCAGTTCGGGATTGGCTGGAAAGTCTTGGGCTGACGGGCAAGAAGTCCATTGGGCATGCTATAGGTTTAGTGCAGTTTCGTTGGCCA
Organism: Actinomycetes bacterium; assembly: GCA_031268615.1. Lineage (GTDB taxonomy): Bacteria > Actinomycetota > Coriobacteriia > WRKU01 > WQUG01 > JAIRWZ01. The sequence goes on from JAIRWZ010000085.1 coordinate 1,383, forward strand.
GTGGGTATGCCGCTAGTTGAAAAGTTTGGGACGGACCTATGGGCTGTCCGTGCAAGGATTGAAGACGGCATTGCGCGTATCTTCTTTACAGTCGCGGGGGAGCGCATAATTTTGTTACATGGATTTGTGAAGAAGTCGCAGAAAACGCCGAGTAAAGAGCTTGCCTTGGCGAAGAAGCGGTTGAACGAGTTGGAAGAAGGAGGGGAATAATGACCATCAACGAAAAGCGTATTGGTTCTGATTTTGATGATTTTCTATCTGCACAAGGAATACGGGAAGAGGTACAGGCGGCGGTTGCTAAAAGTATGATTGCTCTACAGCTGCAAGATGAATTGCAAAGACAACAGGTGACGAAGTCCGAGATGGCCCGTCGCATGAAAAGTAGTCGTGCTGTTGTTGATAATCTGCTCAATCCCGATAATCCGTCGGTGACGCTTTTGACTTTACAAAAGGCCGCCGGAGCAGTTGGAAAAACACTGGACATTTCTCTTGTATAAGAGTGGCAGATTGGTCGTTGCTCTGGCAAGAGGAGCGGGATAAACGGCAATCTATTCTCGTACATAAGGCAAGACACGCAAGACACGCCTACCCTGCAAATCCCTATACTATAATGGTGGGTATGGCAAAGGGATTGGATCAGGGTTCGTTGTTTGATGAAGTGGCCGCGGCACGACGGGCGCACGCCGCTCCGTTGGCTGTGCGTATGCGTCCCAACAGTTTGGACGAGTTCGTGGGGCAGGAACATATTGTTGGACCTGACTCGTGGTTGCGGCGCATGATTGCTGCTGATACCTTGTCTTCCCTCATCTTTTTTGGTCCGGCAGGAACGGGCAAAACCACGTTGGCGCATATCATCGCGCGGGCGACTTCGGCACATTTCGAGGAAGTTTCCGCGGTGACGGGTACGGTGGCCGACCTGCGTCGTGCCATTAAAGCGGCGTCGGAGCGGTTGGGCTTGAGTGAAGAACGTACCATCCTTTTCATAGATGAAATTCATCGTTTCTCAAAGTCGCAACAGGACGCGCTGTTGCATGCCGTAGAGGATCGTATTGTGGTCCTGATAGGCGCGACGACAGAAAATCCCTATTTCGAGGTCAACTCGCCGTTGGTATCGCGGTCCCGGGTGCTGGAGCTGAAACCCTTAGACGATGACGCTATCGCGACGCTGGTGCGTCGCGCCGTGAGCGACCCGCGTGGCCTGGATGGGAGACTCGTTCTGGACGAAGACGCGTTGGACGCTTTGGTGTTGACTGCGGGTGGGGACGCGCGTGTGGCCTTGACCTCACTGGAGCTGGCGGCGCAGCTGGCCACCGATACGGCTCTCATCACCCGTGCCCTGGTTGAAGACGTCATGCCTTCCCGTATTTTGCCTTATGACAAGGGTGGCGACGTACACTATGACGTCATATCGGCCTTTATAAAATCTATGCGTGGCTCGGACCCTGACGCGGCGGCGTACTGGCTGGCACGAATGCTGGCTGGTGGGGAAGACCCTAAATTCATCGCGCGCCGTATGCTGATTTTTGCTTCTGAAGACGTAGGTAACGCCGACCCACGGGGTATCACGATAGCCGCCGCAGCGTTCAAAGCTGCCGAAGTCATCGGTCTGCCGGAATGTCGTATCAATCTGGCGCAGGCCGCTAACTATCTGGCCTTGGCGCCGAAAAGTAACGCCGCGTATATGGCGTTGGAAGCCGCGTCCGCTGAAGTTGAAAAAGGACCGGCGCGCGCGGTGCCTGACATCTTGCGTGACCGCCATCGTCCCGGCAGTGAGGAATATGGCAAATATCACTATCCGCACAACAGCTCCGACGGGTGGGTCGAGCAACAATATCTACCCGACGGGCTGTCCGAAGGCGCGTTCTACACGCCGACTGACCGTGGCTGGGAACGCGATGCCGCCGCTCGTCTGGCGGCTATACGAGCGCGAAGGCGGGAGCGTCATGAGTAGCAAACGACTATCGCGTCTGGGCGCACTCGCTGCCCTTCTGCTAATGCTGACGACGTTGTGGACGCCTGGTCCGGCCTCTGCTGTGGACGTTGCGGATGCTGGTCCCACCGCTCCCAACGCTGCCACCACCGCCGACGCTGACAAAACGGGCGCGGCGACCGGGGCCTTGTTGAGTGACGCGGCATCATCGGACCGGCGGGTTGTGCTGATTTTAGCGCCCTTTTTGCGCTGGGAAGATATCGAGGCAACGACGACACCGCAACTGTGGGAAGCGGCGCGGACCGGAGCGGTGGGCGACATCAACGCGCGCAGTCGCGTGAAAGAAGAGGACGGAGCGCCGTCGTTGGCCGAAGGCGTGCTGACCATTTCATCGGGCGCCTGGCCCTACGTGGACGCCGTCGCCTATGCCGCGTTTGAGGGCAGCGAGCTGTTCGGTTACACGAAAGTCAGTTCCGCCTACAAGCGCATTTTATCGGGCAACATGGAAGACGACGACATCGCCTACCTGGGGCTGCCTCGCACGGTGGCGGCGAATGCTGGCAATTCGTTCACCGTGATTCCCGGAACCTTGGGCTCGGCGATTGAGGCGGCTGGTGGCGTGACGGCAGCGATTGGGAATTCCGACCTGGGCTATTCGACTGATGTCCAGCGCTATCTACGGCCGGCGGCGCTCGCGGCCATGAATGAGAGTGGCTTTGTCCACTACGGGGCGATTTCGCCGGAGTTGCTGAAAGAAAACTCTGAAATGCCCTATGGGGTACAGACCGATCTGGAAGCCATGGAAAGCGAAATGGCTTTGGTGGCCGACGAATTAGCGCCCGCCGCACCGGGTCTGTTGGTGGTAGACCCCGGCGACGGCTACCGGGCGCGCACGGCGGCGGCAGACGCGGTGGCTTCGGTGGCCGATGAGCAGTGGCTGTTTTCGTTGGGGGTGTTGGACGACACCTACGGCTTGGCGCGGCAGTATTTCCCTGAAGCAACCATTATCGTAGCCAGTCAAGCCTCGCGGTCCTGGACGCTGGAGCGCGAAGGCTTCGGGCCACTGCTGGTGACTGGTCCGGGTATCAGCTCTGGTCTGTTGTCCTCGGATTCGACGCACCGGGTAGGGCTGGTAACCAATCTGGATTTGACGGCGACGATTTTGGCGCTGTGTGGAGTAGACCAGCCCGTGCAGGTGCTGGGCACGCAGCTACATCTGGCGACGGCGGACAGCGAGGGCCCGCTGACGCCGGGACGACTGCCGACCGGCGCGGCCGCTGATTCTGACCTTGCGTTGGCGTCGCGTCTGGACCTGCTGAAAAAAATGAACGACACGGCAATATCGGTCGAAGTCATGCGGCCCGTCATCATGTCAACGACGGTGTGGGCCGCCGTAGCTGTTCTGGCGGCGGGCGCTTTGGTGGTGACCTTTGCGGAACGCCGGTGGCGGTCGCTGACCATCGGGATACTGAAAACCGCTCTCT
>JAIRWZ010000118.1 GCA_031268615.1 Actinomycetes bacterium
GACGACGATTTTGGTCTCCATGGCGTTGGGCAGCAGATAGCGGGCATCCTCTTTGGGAACGCCGAGGTCAATCAGAGAGCGGTAGGCGTCGAAATCGCGCGCGCAGCTGTCCATATAGACGCGCGCGGCTTGCGGATTGTCGGCCACCGACGGAGGCAGGATGAAGTCCGGCGACGTGTCATAGTCTACGTAGCGCTGGGACTGCTGGTTATACGAAGCCAGCCGATGGCGCACCAGCTGATGGGTCATCGCGCGCGACACGCCGTCGATGGCGAAGGTGTAGGAAGCGTGTTCCAGGGCAGCCAGGTGTCCGCTGCGCAAGATAGTGCGAAGAATGGAGTGTATCTGTTCGTCACTCATGACTTCCATCAACTCGGCAGCCCCCACGGGCGCGTAGCACAGGCGCGCGGCAGCGGCAATGGCGCGTTCAGGTTCGGGCGTGTGATAGAGCAGTTGTACGTTCATGATGGAAACAATGCGCCTTTCATTTGAACTTTTTACTGAACTTTTTAGGATTGATAGTGAATTTGACCGTTTTCGCAGCCGCCAGGTCGGTGGTCGGCGCAGTTACGCTAACAGACCAGACCGCTTTTTTCTTCGGTGTCGTGAGGGCATATTTTGTTTTGACCTTGCCGGAGCTGTTGGTCCAGACCGTGACCGTTTTGAGCGTCTTACCTTTGGCATTGCGCCATTTCACGCTAAGCGGCAAGGTAGCGACTGCTTTGCCAGTCCCAGAGGCCTTGATTGTCAGGGAAAGAGAATAGGTCAGTTTTTTCGGTGCGGCCAGATATTTCTTTTTCAGTTTTTTGCGCTTGGCTCCCTTGGCTTTCAATATCAGCCGACCCGTTTTGCTCTTCTTTTTGACCGTCTGACGTTTCGGCGCGGTCACTTTGACTGAAGGGGTCTGTATGTGGTCAACGCCCAGATTCATGGTCGTTGTATCCGACAGGGCGACAATCAAAGTTCCGATATTGGTCGAGGCAACATTGAGCATTGCCGGTGCGTTTTTTACAAGATATTTAGTAGCCGTCCCGCGCGAGGGGTGCGAGTTATCGCTCGCCTTTGTCTTGTAGCCCTTTTTCCAGCCTTTCGCCCAATTTTGCCACCAGGCCTTGCCATAGTCCTTGCGCACCTTTGACGCCGTCGATATCGCCAACGCGCGGGCGGTCTTTGCCGCGGTCGGCGCAGGTGGTTTTTTATACGTTCCGCCAAACCATATCTTACGTACGTCCTGCGGCGTGGTTGCCGTCGTAACGGCAGACGCACCCGGCAAGTATTTTGACAGCACATCGCTGACATCAGCCGGCCATTTGTCGCGACGGCGCCCCACAGAATACTTCTGGTAGCGGTCCAAATCGGCTTCGGCCGCCACATGCATGGTGTGCTGGCGCGATTGCGGGATATAGCGACTGTAGCCCACGATATGCATGGGCATGGTCAAATCTCCCATTAAATGCGCCAGCCAACCCAGCTTGCGGGAAGCCGTTTTCTTGTCGCCTTTTTTACGAGCCGCCACAATTTCACGGTAGATGATACCAATGTCACGAGGCGCTTTGCCCGCGTAGGGCGTACCGTGCCAATCCCCGCCCCATGGGAAACGTTTGTTGACCGAAGCCACCTTGTCCGGGTCGCTGGTTCCCTTTTGCGCCTGGCTGAAGTCAATCCACGAAACGTCAGCGCCAGCACGAATCGCTTGAGCGATGGCCTGCTCCAAAATGAAATCATGCGTCCCCAAGCCCAGGCCCGCGCCAGTTGACACCGGCTTTACGTTCAGGGTAAAGGACGTTTCGCTGCTCGTGTCAGGCTTGTTCGTTGCCGCGTCCGCCAATAGTTTCAGGCGGCTGTCTCCGCCGTTGCCCCAGGCGTAGGCCGCTGCATTCGGCAGACCCAACCACAGCAGCGCACACAACAGCGCTTCGCATGACAACAGCGAAACGCCCACAAAGAGGAGGGGCGCTCTTCGAGCGCCCGCTGCCTTCACCTCTTGTCTGCGCTCACCCAACAGGCGCTTCATCCGCAGACGGCCCCTCCGCCGTTGGGGATTCTGCTTCCACCGAAGTTTCCGCACTGGTTTCCGCGCCGGCGGCTGCGGCTGCATTCTCTGCCACCGCCGGTTCCGGTTCGAGTTCAGGTTCGGGCTCCGACTCTGGTTCGGGTTCAGGCGCATGGTGCGCGAACTCTTCGGCGCGCGCCGCCTTCGCTGCTACCTTGGCCTCGCGTTCCGCCCGCTTTTTAGCCTCGGCTTTCTCTGCCGCCGCATGACGCGCTTCAACCGTCGCCTTTTCTTTTTCCAGAGTGGCCGCTGCTGCCGCGCCGAATTTATTAGCAAAACGCTGCACGCGCCCACCGGTATCGACGAACTTTTGCTGACCAGTGAAGAAGGGGTGGCATTTATTGCACAGCTCGATGTGCAAAGTACCGCCGCGCGTAGATTGCCCTTCAAAGGTATTCCCGCAGGAACACACGTAGGTCGTCGTTTCATACTTTGGGTGCAAACCCTGTTTCATTACCTACACCTCCGACTTATTTCGCATGGTTTCCGACCATACATGAACCGCCTTCATTACAGTCCGTACATTGTACCTCAAACGGAGTGAGTACGTCCATAACCCGCAACACCGGGTTGCGAGAGAGGGCAAATTTTCAGATGCAATGCAGTTTCTCACCATTGACTGCATTTACTTTGATAAGGTGTACCTCCTAAACGTATGAGGTGATTTCAGCTTAGACGGCAGTCAACCCAAGACGCAAA
>JAIRWZ010000024.1 GCA_031268615.1 Actinomycetes bacterium
GCAGCCACAACAGCAACACCACGAACTGCACTGCATAAAATAACCCGTCAGCTGCCGGAATGCCGGCCACCCCCACGGCTCGCGCGGTTGAAAATACGCTGCCGGTCAGCACCAGATAGCCACCAACCTGTAGCAGCGTACACCAGAAATTGGAAATCGCTACGCTGCGGGTATCTTTCAGTGCATAAAAGGAGCGAATCACAAACATCATTCCGGCATAAAAGACCAGCGTTACCGCCCAGACCTGTAAAATGCTCACAATAGGAGCTGCCTGATCAGCCGACATCCGTCCTCCCACGTACAGCGCAATCAACGGACGCGCCAGCGCGAACAACAGGGCGCTGGCGGGCAACATCAACAACACGGTGGATCGCAGTCCTCCCACCAATGCGCGCTTGAATCCGTGATTGTCGCCTTCGGTCGCCGCGTCACTCATCTCAGTAAATTGTGCGGTTGCCACGGATACGGCCAAAATGCCATAGGGCAGGTTCGACCAGATATTGGCATAGGCAACCTGTGCCTGTGCGCCTGCCGACACTGCGCCAGCCGCGGCGTTACGCACCGATACGGCCACGAGGTTCGTGACCACATAGGCCAGCGTCGGTACGGCCAGGCGAATCATTGCCCGCACATCGGGGTCGTCCAGACCCAGCTCAAAGCGATAGCGAAAGCCCGCGGCGCGTAGCGATGGCGCCATGACCAGAAACATCGCCGCGACTCCCAGCGTCGTGCCTGCGGCCAGCAATCGAAAGGTTGCGTTCGTCAGGGGCAACCGCGATGCCGCTACCATAAACGCGATGACCACCAGATTGTTAAACACCGGACCCAGTGACGTCCACAAATACTTGCGTTGTGCGTTCAAAATGGCCTGCATAACCATGCCGACGCCGTAAAAAACAATCTGCAGCGCAAAGAATCGGAAGAAGAAATTTGCCAAGGCCCGTACTTCCGATGTCGCCGCGCCTGCCCGTCCCGGCAGGAAATACTGGGTCCACATAAACGGTTTGGGCAACAACGTTCCCACCAGCGCGACCGCTCCCAACGCCAGCAGGCAGAGCGTCATGATGTGCGACGCAAATTTCCACGCCGCTGCTTGCCCGCGCCGCTTCGAGACGTCCATGAAGGTGGGGAGAAAGAGCGACGACAATACCCCTCCGGCCACCAGCTCGAAAATCATATTGGGCACGTTATTGGCGGTGGTGTAGGCGCTGGCCGCCGCAGTTGCCCCCAAAGCCAGCGCGGTCGCCCAGGTGCGCACAAAACCCGTTACGCGCGACGCCGCTGTTGCGATTGACATCAGCGCCGCGCTGCGCGCCACGGAAGGGTGGCGCTCCTGACCGTCACCCGGCGCACTATCAGCAGCTATGGGCGTACTCACTTCGCTTTCTCTGACTTCGACTTCGCCAAAACTATCGTCATTCATGGTGACCATGCTAGCATGTTCCGATATTCTTTCTCGAATCGTTACTGTGCGCACGCCGAATATTTGATATGCTTAAATACCGTAAATGCTGGCGGCCATCGGTCACGGTTGGCACAAAGGATTGGGGTTCGCTGTGGGGAATCAGGAAAAAATTCAGGAGCGAGAGCGTCCAGACACGGGTAGCGTCACGAAGCATGTGTTTGTGACTGGTGGCGTCGTGTCATCGCTGGGTAAGGGCATTACGGCGGCGTCGCTGGGGCGTTTGCTGAAGTCGCGCGGCTATACGGTGACCATGCAAAAGCTGGATCCCTACCTGAATGTTGACCCAGGCACCATGAGTCCCTTTCAGCACGGCGAGGTTTTTGTGACCGAAGACGGGGCGGAAACGGATTTGGATTTAGGGCATTACGAACGTTTCGTTGACGAGGCCATGACCGCTGACGGCAACGTGACCAGCGGCTCGGTCTATGACACGCTGATTCAGCGGGAACGGCGCGGCGATTTTTTGGGTGGGACGGTACAGGTGGTGCCCCACGTAACCAACGAAATCAAGCGACGCATTAAGCGGTTGGCAGACGATACCGGCGCTGACTTTGTCATTACGGAGGTGGGGGGCACGGTAGGCGATATCGAATCCCTGCCCTTTATTGAGGCCATTCGGCAAATGCGCAAGGACGCCGGACGCGAAAACACCTGTTATGTCCACGTGACCCTGGTGCCGTACCTGAAAACTTCCAGTGAGCTGAAGACCAAACCTACTCAACACAGCGTGCAGCAGCTGCGCAGCCAGGGCGTCCAGCCCGATTTCATCGTCTGCCGTTGCGACCAGCCCTTGGCGCGTGACATTACTGACAAGATTGCCCTGTTCTGCGATGTTGAGCCGGACCATGTCCTGTCGGCTCTGGACGCTTCGTCGATTTACGCCGTGCCGCAGGCGCTGCGCGAGCAGGATTTTGATGTGAAACTGTTACGACAATTCGGCATGGAAGAGCGTGAGCCTGACCTGTCTGCCTGGAATGACTATTGCGCAAAGGCCGAATCTTTGACCGAGCGGGTGCGCATTGCGCTGGTGGGTAAGTACGTTCAGTTGCCTGATGCCTATCTGTCGGTGCATGAAGCCTTGACGCATTCCGGCGTGTACCACAACTACTGTGTGGATGTGGTGTGGGTGGACAGCGAGACGATTACTCCGGAAGAAGTCACGGCGCAGCTGGGAGAATTCGATGGGATTTTAGTGCCGGGAGGATTTGGGTATCGTGGAGCGGAAGGCAAGATTGCCGCGGCGCAGTATGCGCGTGAAAACAAGGTTCCCTATTTGGGAGTGTGCCTGGGTTTGCAGATGGCGGTGGCGGAATTTGCGCGCCATGTCGCCGGATTGGAAGGGGCAAACTCGACGGAATTTGACGCAGATACGCCTCATCCGGTCATTGACCTCATGCCAGAACAGGAAGATGTTGAGGACAAGGGTGGCACCATGCGACTGGGCCGCTATCCGCTGAAGGTAAAGCCGGGTACGCTGGGCTTTGAGGTGTATGGCAGCGAGGACGCCAGCGAGCGTCACCGTCATCGCTACGAGGTGAACAACGAGTATCGCGACCGGCTGGAGGCGGCTGGTCTGGTGATTTCGGGAACTTCGCCGGATGGACGGCTGGTCGAGATGATTGAGCTGCCGCGCGAGGTACATCCCTGGTTTGTTGGCAATCAGGGCCACCCTGAATTCAAGAGTCGCGCGATTCGTCCCGCCCCGCTGTTCCGGGATTTTGTAGGAGCGGCCGTGAAGTATCATGAAGCGCGAAAAAAGTAGGAGCGTGTAGTAATGAGGCTGGTGTGGGGGACAGTTGTCGAAGTCGTTGCTGAACGCAAGGGTTTGCAGGAATTGCAGGTGGTTCTCGACGATACGGCCGGCACCGGCGGTTTTGTAGGGACACCTTCCGACCGGAAAGGTCGGTTGGCGTCCGCTACGGACAGCAATCCGACCTACGGTCGGAAAGCGGTCCCTACCAACGCGTCCAATGACAAAGCCTTCTCCTATCCCTTTCTGACGGGTCCAGCCACGGTAGGAGAGCGGGTGCTGTGCAATACGACGGCAGTTGACTTGGGGCTGGGTACGGGTGGCGCGCATTTTGTGGTGGCGCGCGCAGAGGCAGGGGCGGACGACGCGAGGAGCGGCGTGGCTTTCGAGGCGCGCAACACCCCGGCTGACGGCCACGTGATGAAGCTGCGCTACAGTCCTCTGCAAGTCAACGTCCCCTCTGTTGAGGCCCCAGAGTCTTCCTATCACGAGCTGATGGAGCGCTGCGACAGTCTGGATGACACGCCGGTGGTATGCTGCGGTCTGCACTCCCAGGTACCTCTGGTGGCTGCTGCGGTGAAGAAAGCCGCGCCTCACCTGCGCGTGGGCTACGTGATGAGCGACCAGGCGGCGCTGGCTCTGTCCTTGTCGAAGGTCATTGCTGACGCACGGGCGGCAGAGCTTCTGGACTGTACCGTGACAACCGGGCAGGCTTTCGGGGGAGAACTGGAGGCCATCAACCTGCATTCGGGACTGCTGGCTGCCGCTCATATTGGTGGCTGCGATGTGCTGATTGCAGCCATTGGTCCGGGATTGGCCGGTACGGGGACACCCTTCGGGCATGGGGGAGTGGCGCAGGGCGAGGCCATTAACGCGGCTGCCGTCCTTGGCGGGCACCCCGTCGTCTGTCTGCGCCTGTCGCAGGCTGACACGCGAGCGCGCCATCAGGGTATCAGTCATCACAGCAGTACGGCTCTGGAGAAAATCGCTCTGACCGCGGCGCTTATCGCGCTGCCCGCGATTCCTGATGAACAGTGGAGAGTTCGCATTGACGAGCAACTGGCAGGAATAGATAACCGTTGTGGCCATGAGGCCTTTCAGCTGGAGGAACCGTTTTACGACGAGGCCTCGCTGCGTGGCGTAAGCGTCACCACCATGGGACGAAGCTACGCCGACGACCCGCTGTTTTTCGAAGCGGCCTTTGCCGCAGGTGCCGTCGCCGCGGCTCTCGCTGTCAAAGAAGAAGTGGACGTGAACGCCCTGCCCCCCTGTGTGTCACAATTCAACATTCTTGACACCCCCTAAGGGTTGAAACCCTGAGCCCCTCTTTTGCTCCTCTGGGCGCACTCACTCATCTTTGTACGAAAACCCACGTTACAATGACAGCTGCATAACCCTACGGTGAGGGAGGGGATATATGTTAGCGCGAACGATAGAGAGTTCAGAGTTGTGTGTGCTGATTATCGCACGCAAACCCATGCGGGAAAGCGTCCCCGGACAGGCGGTAAGTGAAATCTCCGATGAGTTGCGTCGGCGTGACTATCAAGTAACCCATGCGCTGACCAGCGCGGATGGGCAGGCAGAAATTGCCGCGAATGCCGCGATTGACGTCGTGCTGCTGGAATGGGAAATGTCGTCGTCAGCCGAGGTGCTGGTGGCCTTGCGCAAACGCAACAGGCGGCTGCCCGTATTTCTGCTGCGTGACCACGAGGCGGACACCGAGGTCCCCGTCGAAGTCATGGAGGAAACAAGCGAGCTGGTCTGGCTGGGCGAAGATACTGCTCCGTTTATCGCCGGGCGCATTGAGGCAGCGGCACAGCGCTACCGGGGCGGGACCCAACCGACGATGTTCAAGGCGCTGGTAGATTTCAATAAGGTACATGAATACTCCTGGCATACTCCGGGACATACGGGCGGCACGGCATTTCTCAAAACGGCCGCTGGTCTGGCCTTTTACCGCTATTTTGGTGAAAACCTTCTGCGCTCGGACCTGTCAGTTTCCGTTGACGCCCTCGGCTCGCTGCTGGACCATTCCGGCCCGATTGGGCAGAGCGAGCGCTACATCGCCAAGGTCTTTGGAGCGGACCGGTCCTATACGGTGACCAACGGGACCTCTACGTCCAATCGCATTGTCTACGCTGCCGACCTGACCGATGGCAACGTAGCGCTGTGCGATCGCAACTGCCACAAGTCCATCGAACAAAGTCTGACACAGACAGGAGCGCTGCCTGTCTATCTGATGCCGCTGCGAAACTACCTGGGCATTATCGGTCCCATTCCATCGCAGCGTTTGACGGCAACGGCGCTGAAAAACATACATCCCCGCGCGACCCTGGCAACGATTACCAACTCGACCTATGATGGAATCTGCTACAACGTCCGACGCGTCGTTCAATTGCTGGACGCCAGCGTCGATCGCATTCACTTTGACGAAGCCTGGTATGGGTACGCGCGCTTCAATCCGCTGTATCGCGACCACTTTGCCATGTACGGCAATCCCGCCGACTATCCCCGGGACGCGCCGACGCTCTTTGCGACCCAGTCAACGCACAAACTGCTGGCCGCTCTGTCGCAGGCATCCTATATCCACCTGCGCGAAGGCCGCAGCCCCATAGAACACGGGCGCTTTAACGAGGCGTTCATGATGCATTCGTCCACCTCTCCGCTCTATACGATTATCGCGAGCAATGAAATATCTGCGGCGATGATGGAAGAATCCGGTCAGTTCCTGACCTCGCAATCGCTGGGGGAGGCCTGCGAGTTTCGCCAGAACGTGTGGCGCTACCGTCGCGAGCTGGCCGAAAAGGGGCAGGGCTGGTTCTTCACCACCTGGAATCCCACGACGGTGACCGACCCCGCAAACGGCGAGACCTATGACTTTGCTGACGCGCCTCTCGAGCTGCTGACGAGCGAAGCGTCGGTCTGGACGCTGCGCCCGGGCGACGAATGGCACGGATATGGCGACCTCGAAGATGACTATGCGCTGCTGGACCCCATAAAGGTGAGCGTGGTAACGCCGGGCGCCAACACCGACGGGACGCTGGCTGACGCCGGTGGGATTCCCGCGATATTGCTGTCGTCCTATCTGGCCAACAAAGGTATCGTCTGTGAAAAAACGGCTGACTTTACCGTTCTGTTCCTCTTTTCCATCGGCATTACCAACGGGAAATGGGGCACGCTGTTAAACGCGCTCTTAGCGTTCAAACGCGACTATGACGCCAACGAACCCCTGGAAGAAACCATCCCCGATGTGGCGGCGGCGCACCGGGAGCGCTACCTCGGCATGGGTCTGCGCGACCTGGCCGACGAAATGTTTGCGCATATCAAATCCTCGCGCCAGACGGAACTGCAGTCCGAAGCCTTCAGTCGTCTGCCAAAACCGCAGATGACCCCCCGTGCCGCCTACGTTCGGTTGGTGCATGATGAGGTTGAACAAGTCACGCTGGATCGCCTGCCGCACAAAACGCTGGCGACCGGTATTGTGCCGTACCCGCCTGGCATTCCGCTGCTCATGCCCGGCGAATCCGCGGGCGCAAAAACCGAACCTTTCATCGGCTACCTTGCGGCCTTGCAAGCGTTTGACCGGCATTTTCCCGGCTTTGAACACGACATTCACGGCGTTGAGGTGCGTGGCGGGACCTATTTGGTCTATACGATTAAAGAGGAGAAGTGAGTGCGTCCATCCCGGAACTACCGCCTTACTGTACTCCCGAAAGGAGTCCCCGTGTCAGACAAACGAAGAACCTCGACTAAAGCGCTTTCGATATTTTCACTGGCGATGGTATCGGTTGGCGCGGTGTTGTCGGTCCGCAATTATCCTTCCATGGCCATTTACGGCTGGGCCTCGGTAGGCTGGTATGTTTTGGGAACCCTGCTGTTCCTCCTTCCGCTCACGCTGGCCAGCGCAGAGTTGGCTACGGGCTGGCCAAAGGGAGGTGGCGTCTATACCTGGGTTAAAGAGGCTTATGGCGAAAAGGCAGGATTTATCGCTCTCTTTTGTGAGTGGTCAAACAACCTCGTCTGGTTTCCGACGGTGCTGTCTTTTATCGCCGGGACCTTAGCCTACGCCATCAACCCTCAATTGGCGAAACAGGGATGGTATATGGTTATCGTGATGATAGCAACGTTTTGGCTCTCCACCTTGGTTGCCTGGCTGGGACCGAAAGTTACCTCGCGTATCAACAATTTGGGGGTGGTGTTGGGAAGTATCATTCCGTCTCTTTTGCTGGCAGCGTTCGGTATTGCGTACCTGCTGGGAGGCAAACAAACCGCGCTGCCTCCGTTTTCTTTTGACGCGCTGCTGCCTGACATTAAAATGTCAACGCTGCCGTTTGTGGCCACCGTTGTCTTGCTCTTTGCCGGCATGGAGATGAGCGGTTTTCACGCGTTGGAGGTACGCAACCCAAAGCGTGATTTCCCTGTTGGCATGGGCATTGCCGCTCTCATTGTGTTTCTCATGTCGGTGCTGGGAACCTTGGCGATGGCGCTGGTTATCCCCGCCAAAGATTTGCAGCTGGCCTCCGGCATTATGGCAGCTTTCAGTGATTTTCTGAAATACTTTCACCTGACGGGTCTGGTGCCCATTTTCGCTGTTCTACTCGCTTTGGGTGGTTTTGCCTTGCTGACGACCTGGCTTATCGGTCCCATTTTGGGACTGGGAGTCACGGCTCGTGCCGGCGATTTGCCTCCGGTCACCCGTAAGGTAAACAAACACGGCATTCCTGTTCGCATGCTTCTTTTTCAGGCGCTGCTGGCTACGGTGGTGTCATTGGTGTATGTGGTCTTTCCCAGCGTTAATCAGGCCTATTGGGTGCTTTCTGCCATTACCGTCATGCTGTTGTCGCTTACCTATATGTTGGTTTTTGCCGCCGTCATCAAACTGCGCATTACCCAGCCTGACGTACCCCGTGCCTTCAAAATCCCCGGCGGACTGCCGGGGGTATGGATTGTTGCGGGACTGGGCTTTCTGTCCGCGGCATTTACCTTTGTGGTCGGTATTTTTCCGCCGACTAATATGGGCTTGTTCAAGCTGTCAAAACAATTTGACCCGGAGGTCGCAACCTTTCTGTCCTCGGCGGTCAGTAAAAAAATTGCGGAAGTTGTTGCCATTGACCTGGGCAAAACACTACCCACGCTGGGCTATGCACTCGTTATTTTGCTCGGCACAGCACTCCTGGCCCTGCCCCCGCTGCTCTTCTTGAAACTGCGCAAGCCTAGTTGGAAAACCAAAGAAACGGAATGAGTGACTTGAGCCTATTACCCCCTTCCCTTGTTTTTCTGTCACCTAGCCAGATAACATAGAATATAATCGTCTATACCGATGTGCGGGCGTGGCGGAATTGGCAGACGCGCCAGGTTTAGGTCCTGGTGAGCAATAGCTCGTGAAGGTTCAAGTCCTTTCGCCCGCACCACAGCGAGTGTTCTTCATACCTCTCTAATGTTTGTTGTTGCCTTTCGTGCGAAAGTTAGTATGTGCGTGATGTTCTATTGTGGTATTCTAGAACATATTACAAGCAGGAAGGAGAGAAATTATGAGTAAATCAGAGTCAGCTTCACTTAACACAAAGCTGCCCAATGATGAAAAAAGATTGTTTACCGAAACTACCGAGGCCCTTGGCATGACGCCTTCCGCTGCTGTCCGCATTTTTGTGCGCAAGTTTAACGAGCATCGTGGATTTCCTTTTGCAGTGAGAAGAGGATTTCCCATGAGCGATGCGGAACGTCGTGATATAGCGTTGCTGGACAAGGCGATTGATGAGGGAACTGCTGTGACTTACGGTAGCTTTGCCGAGCTTCTCAACGAAATTGATGAAGAAATCGCTTGTGAAAATACAATAAGCTATGCTTAGAATTGCTCAGACACGCCTCTTCAAAAAGCAATTGAAGCAATGCCGCAAGCGTGGTTGGGATATGGCTGCAATGAATGAAGTTGTCGATATGCTGCAAAGAAGAGAAGTTCTTCCGGCAAAGCATCACGACCACGCGTTGTCGGGGAATCGCAGGGGGCAACGAGACTGCCACCTCAAGCCTGACTGGGTTTTGATATATCGTATCCGTGAAGACGTCCTAATCCTACAGTTGCTCGAAACGGGCAGTCATTCAGACCTTACCTTATGACTAGGATAAAAGTTGCGGTATCCACCTAGCCTCTGCCTAGCTTTCCACGACTTGCAGGTATGGGCGTGCTTACTTCTGTGGTATCCTTGTTAACCATTGGATTTTGGTCGGAATGGGCAGCGCTGCTGCCTTTTTTGCAGGATGGAAAGGATTTGACTGAATGTTTGAAAGTGCTGTAGCAAGCCTTGACGACGGTAAGGCAGAATTAACGGTGACGGTTGACGCGCAAGACGTGGACCGCGCCGTAAAAAAGAGCTATAAAGATTTGGCCGCGCGTCTGCGCGTGCCCGGTTTTCGACCTGGCAAAGCTCCCCGCCGTGTGGTGGAGGGGCAGTTGGGACGCGACTATGTGCTGGGTAACGCACTGGAAAATTTAGTTAATGAAACGTATCCACGTGCGCTCGATACGGAAAGTCTGCGCATTCAGGGAAAAGCAGAATTTAACGACCCGGCCGAGCTGATTGAAGGGGAGCCTTATTCTTACAAAGTCGTAGTGATTCTGCGGCCCGAATTGACGCTTAAATCGACACAGATTCAGATTCAGATGCCTCCTCGCGAGGCTACCGACGCCGAGGTTGACTCACAAATAGAGCAGACACGCGAGCGTTTTGCGACCTATGTCCCCCGCGCGAAAACGGCAAAAATAAAGCAGGATAGTACGGTTACCATTTCATTTACCTCGACGGTTGACGGTGAGGACTACGAAGGCTCGACAGTTGAAAACTTCCGCTATACCCTGGGCGAGGGACGTATGCCCGCCGCTTTCGAAGAAGGTCTGATTGGGCAGCGCGCCGGGGATGTCGTTGCTATTTCCTTTACCATCGAGGATACCGGGGACAACAGCGAATATGCTGGCAAAGAAATGGCCTTCAGCGTGACGGTAGAATCGATTGATAAAAAAGAGTTGCCACCGATTGATGATGCCTTGGCAGTTTCGACGGGCTTTGATTCGCTGGAAGATATGCGCAAGGAAATTGCTGACTATATCAATTCGCAGAAAAAGGCCAGCTGGGAACGTATCAGTCGTGATCGGCTGCTCGAGGCGTTGACGGCACAGCTAGAGGACGAGCCGCCCGCTGAACTTATTGCGGAACTGGTTACCTCGCGTGCCGACACGCTGCGGCATGAGTTTGAAAACATGTTAGAAAAATCGAACATGACACTGGAGGACTATCTGAACAGCTCGCAAATTGCGCCGGAACAGTTTGCCGATGACATGAACGAGCAAGCACGGACGTCAATCCTGCAGGATTTGGCGCTGGAGGCATTGGCGCGCGCCGAAGACCTCACCGTCAGCGATGAAGAGTTAAACGATGAGTTCGCAAAGCTGGGGACCGCGCTGGAAACTTCGCCCGACGCCGCCCGGGAGCGTTGGGAAGAGCGTGGGCTGGTCACCCTGCTCATTGACGACATTACCCGCCGCAAGGCGATTGATTGGTTGACAGAACACGCAACGATAGAGATTACGGAGGAAGAAAAATGACAGCTATGGACGCACTCACTCATAATCGGAACGCAGAGACCCTCTCGACGACGCCAAAAGCCCAGTTGGTACCCTATGTTATTGAACAAACTTCGCACGGCGAGCGCAGCTTCGACATTTTCAGCCGCCTGCTGAACGAACGTGTCATATTCCTGACCGGCGAGGTCAACGAGGTCAGCGCCAGCTTGATTATTGCCCAGATGTTGCACTTGGAAAGCGTTGAGCCGACCAAAGACATCAACTTTTACATCAACAGCCCCGGCGGAGAAATCACTTCCGGCCTGGGGATTTATGACACGATGCAATACATCAAGCCCGACATTTCGACTATTTGTATCGGCCAGTGCGCTTCGATGGCGGCCGTGCTGCTGGCCAGCGGCACGGCGGGCAAGCGCTATGCCCTGCCGCATTCCCGCGTGCTGATTCACCAGCCCCACGGCGGCGCGCAGGGCCAGGAAACCGACATCGCCATCCAAGCGGCCGAAATCACGCGTATGCGCGCGGAACTGAACGCAATCCTGGCCGCTCACACCGGTCAGCCCATCGAAAAAATCAACGTTGACACCGACCGCGACAATATCCTGACCGCAGCGGCGGCGCTGGAATACGGTTTGGTGGACGCCGTCATCGACAGCCATAATTCTGTGGAAAAGGCAAGCAAAGATGAGTGAGTACGACCATACCGGCGACGGTTTTTCGGGGGATGGCACTGCCGGGGATGAGTCGCGCACTGACGACCCTCGTTTCCCCGAAGGACCGCATGGCCCTCGCTATCCCATCGGTCCGAGGCCGGATGTCCCAGTTTGCTCTTTTTGTGGTCGCGGTCCCGGACAAGTCAGCCAGCTCATTACCGGACCACAGGGTTCCTATATTTGTGAGGAATGTATTGACATGGCCAGTGACATGCTCTTTGGTTTGGCGGCGCAGGCCGAGGCGGAGGCCGACGGTATCATAAAGGGGAGCGAGCCGACCGCTGGCATGGCAGGGGGGATGGTTGCGGGTACGGTCTGCGAGATGCCTCGCGCCCGGACCAAACCCGGCGCTGAATTTCAGTTGGAAAACCTGCCTACGCCCCGCGAATTGCATGCCTTGCTGGATGATTACGTGGTGGGGCAAAACCACGCAAAAAAGATTCTCTCGGTGGCCGTACATAATCACTATAAACGCGTTATGGTGGAAGCGCAGCGCGCTGACGAGTCTTCGGACGAGGCCGCTGGTCAGGCGACTGGGATGCTGAACAGTCTGGACGACGAGTTGAGCGAAGTTGAGCTGGCCAAGAGTAACATTTTGATACTGGGTTCAACCGGTACCGGCAAGACCTTATTGGCTCAAACTTTAGCGCGTATCTTGAACGTGCCCTTTACCATCGCGGACGCTACTGTGTTGACAGAGGCGGGATATGTTGGCGAAGACGTCGAGAACATTCTGCAAAAGTTGGTAAACGCTGCTAATGAAGACGTGGGGCGTGCGGAAATCGGCATTATCTACATTGACGAAATTGACAAAATCGCTCGTAAGGCTGAAAACTTAAGCATTACGCGTGACGTATCCGGGGAAGGGGTACAGCAGGCTCTGCTCAAGATTTTAGAAGGTACAGTGGCTAGTATCGCGCCTAAGGGCGGGCGCAAACACCCTGAGCAACCGCTGCTAAAGATTGACACGACTAACATTCTCTTCATTTTGGGTGGGGCCTTTGTAGGGCTGGAAAAAATCATCGCCGACCGGATAGGGAAGCGAGGCGTTGGCTTTGCGGCTGAAATCACCGAACATGAGCAGCGCCCGACCTCGGAGCTTTTTGCTGAAGTGCAGCCCGAAGATTTGTCAA
>JAIRWZ010000137.1 GCA_031268615.1 Actinomycetes bacterium
ATAAAACGTGTCCGAAGCGCTGCGCGCCGGGTGCTGTGGCTCGTGATTCAGCGCGGTGAAATTGAAAAAATCCAGTTCGATTTCTGGTCCTTCCGCCACCCGATACCCAATGCCAGAAAAAACATCAATAATCTCGTCGCGCAGACGGTGTATCAAATGCTGGCTACCCAGAGGTCGCGCTCGTCCGGGCAAGGTCACATCCAGGCGCCCCGCCTCAATGCTCGCTTGCATTGCCGCGGCTGACAGCTCGACGCGACGCGCTTCCAAGGCGCTTTCCAGCTCTCGGCGTACCACGTTGGCCGTTTTGCCAACCGCCGGGCGTTCCGTGGCCGACAGGCTGCCCAATCCGCGCAGAATGGCGGTCAGACTGCCCTTTTTCCCCAGCACAGCGACGCGTACGGCTTCCAACTCGTCTTCCGACGCGGCGGCGGCGACATCGGCCAGCCCCCCCGCACGCAGCTGTTCCAATTGCTCGATTACTGTCAACATCCCTTCCTTTCCGTCAGCTATCCAGTATACAACGAAGTACCCGGAAGTGAATGTTGAGCCTGCCCCCGGCTTGACCGGGGGTCCAAACCTGCCAGCTTCAGGTAGTAGGAGAGGCGCCGGTCATCCCCGTAGTGGCAAGAGGTTCCCGTGATTGTTTCACGAATTCCCGCGAACCGATTACAGGGATGGGCGTACTCACTTTGGTATCATGGTAGTCCTGTAACGCTACCAGGGAGAGGGGGCTCGCGGCGATGGCGTCATTTGAAGTGATTTTGGTGCTGCTGGGCGCTGTTTTGCTCTCCAGCATTATCAACCAATTTATTCCCGACATTTCCGTGCCGCTGATTCAGGTAGCCTTAGGCATTGTCATCTCGCTTTTTTTGCCCGACTACGACCCTCATTTTGACTATCCCAATTTTTTCATCCTCCTGTTTATCGCTCCCCTGCTGTTCAACGATGCCCTGAGGTCTGACCGCGCTGCGCTCTGGAAATTGCGGCAGCCCATAGCCGCCATTGTCGTTGGCCTGGTGTTTCTCTCGACAGCCATTACCGGTTTTACCACTCATGCCCTCTTGCCTTTTTTGCCTCTGGCGGCCTGTTTTGCCCTGGCCGCTTCCCTGGGTCCGACCGACGCCGTCTCTGTCAGTTCGCTGTCCGAGCGCACCTCCATCCCCGACGACGAAAAAACAGTTCTGCAGGGGGAATCGCTGTTCAACGACGCGTCCGGTATCATTGCTTTTACCTTTGCGGTCACCGCCATGGTCACCGGACATTTCTCAGTATGGGAGGCCACCGGCGCTTTCTTTATCACGTTCCTTGGTGGTCTGGTCGTTGGCACCGTGCTGGCGTTTGCGCGCAGTTTGGTGGTCACCGCCGTTCGTTCTGCCGGTATGGAAAATGCTACTTTCCATGTGTTGATTGAACTGTTGACCCCCTTTATCATTTTCATAGTTGCCGAGCATATCCACGTCGCCGGTACACCCTTTTCCGGTATCATCGCTGTCGTTTCGGCAGGGTTGTTTCAAAACGTGCGCCAACATCGCACGACGCCAACCGCCGCCCGTCTCTCGTTGGTGTCTTCCAACGTCTGGGCCGTGCTGTCCTTTGCGCTGAATGGCATTGTTTTTCTGCTCATGGGAACGCAGATTCCCCACGTCGTTCGCACTACCTGGCTGGAATCCAACCGCAAGATGGATATCGAGCTGCTCCTCTACATCGTCATAATTACCGCGATTGTGCTGATTATTCGTTTCGCCTGGACCTCTGCGATGATGATACTGCGCAACCGTCACGATCAAAGTCACTTAACCTGGCGCGAGCAGCTGCGCAAATCAGTCATACTGGCTATCGCGGGAGTCCGGGGCACGGTCACTTTGGCGACCGTCCTTACAATCCCCTACCGCTTGAGCAACGGCAGTAATTGGCCCCATCGCGACTTGATTATTTTTCTGGCTTCCGGGGTCATTATCCTGACCATGCTGTTGGCCAATTTCGTTCTGCCCTTACTGACGCCGAAGGAAAAAACTGCCGACCAAGGTCGTGACCCCGATATCATCATTACTATATTGCGACAGGTCATCCTGAAGCTCAATGATCAAATGACCCCGAAAAATCGCCATGCAACCGAAGACGTCGTGCGTTCCTATAACGCTCGTATCCGCTATATTCGTACCCACCACGACGTTGACGACAGCGCCTTTGATACCTTGCGTCTGCAGACCCTGAGCTGGGAAAAAGAACATACCGTCGCTTTAATGCGCGACCACAAGGTTTCGACAACGATGGTCTTTGTCTACCTGTACCAGCTGAATAAACAACAAGAACGCATTGAACACCGACGAAGGCGCCTGTGGCTGCTGGATTTCTTAAAGCAATGGCGCGAGTTGCACCGTTTCCGCAAAAAGCTAAGCGCACAAAACGACGCCGGCAGTCGCAGCCAGACTCACACCGAGCTGCATGCCCTGCAGCTGGAAAACGCCAACTACGCTCTGGGCAAACTGAACGAGGAGCTGGAACACGAGAAAAGCGCGCACGACCATACCGGCGACCCGGAGGTCGAAGATATAGCTACCCTGATTCTGGAATATCAAAATCGCATTGACCGTTTGCGGGCCAGTCATGACGTGTTGAGCCTGAACCGCGACGAGAGGCTGAATGCGGGGCGTGAGCGTCTGGATCAATTACGTCGCCCGGCACGCACGAAGGAAGAGCTGCAGCAAGTGACCGAATTGAAAATGCAGGGGCTGCGCCTGGAACGCGAAGCTATCCAGCAAATGTTTGACGATGGAAAACTGACGCGCCAGCGTGCCAAGAAGCTGCGTGACAACGTCGCGTTAATGGAGCTGGACCTGGGAGGAACCGACCTGCATTAAGGAGGAGAATCCCTCAACGTCCTGCTATCGCGCGGCGGGACGCTCCGACAGGACACGGGCCGCAAAAGCGTCCACTGTCTCGGCGCCCAGGTCTCCCTCACTGCGGTGACGCACGGCGACTACGCCGCTTTCAGCCTCGCGCTTGCCAACTATCAACATATACGGAACATGTTGTGCCTGCGCACGGGCAATCTTTGCCTGCATGCGCTCGTTGCTGGCGTCCACCTCAACCCGTACTTCCGCCTCGGACAGCTGGGCAGCCACTTCGTTTGCATAATCGACCATTTCGTCGCTAATCGGAATGACCGTGGCCTGCACCGGTGACAACCAGGACGGCAAAGCGCCGGAAAAATGTTCGATCAAAATGCCAAAGAAACGCTCCATCGAACCCAGAATCGTGCGATGCAACATCAAAGGACGCTCGACGCTATTGTCAGCGGTGCGATACTCCAGTCCAAATCGCTCCGGCAGCAAGGCATCAAATTGAATGGTAGAACACTGCCATGTCCGCCCTATCGCATCACGCAGTTTGATGTCAATTTTTGGTCCGTAGAACGCGCCATCCCCCTCGTTGATTTCATAGGGTATGTCGCGTTCTTTCAGCGCATTTTCTAACGCAGCGGTGGTGAATTCCCAAGTCTCAATCGTACCGATATATTTCTTCTCCGGGCGAGTGGACAGTTCGGCAGAGTATTCGAAGCCGAATACTTTCATCACATAGTCCACCAGTTCCAACATCAGTAGCACTTCGGTGTTCACCTGGTCGGCGCGACAGAAAATATGCGCGTCGTCCTGCGTAAAGCCGCGCGCCCTCATCAAACCATGTACGACGCCGGACAGCTCATGGCGATAGACCGTACCAAACTCGAACATGCGCAAGGGCAAATCGCGATAGCTATGCAGTGTGCTGTCGTAAATCATAATGTGGCCGGGACAGTTCATCGGCTTGACCGCATACTCGCTGACTTTCTCCTTTTTACCCTCGGACAAGTGGCGACGGCCCTCGTCCTGGCCTTCGTCTTCAAACACATCGAAAAAGTACATGTCATCTTTATAGTTTTCATAATGGCCGCTGGTTTTCCACACGTCTACTTTATAGATATGCGGGGTGATAGCTTCCACATAGCCGCGCGCATACAGCAGCTGGCGTAACCATTCCTGCAGCAGGCGCAACACGCGCGCACCCTTGGGATGATACAGGGGCAGGCCGCTGCCAGCCAATTCGTTAAAGCTAAAAAAATCCAGCTCGCGCGCCAGCTTGCGATGGTCACGCTTCTCTGCCTCCGCCTGTCGCGTCAGATAGGCTTCCAGCTGTGACGCCTTCTGCCAGGCTGTGCCATAAATACGCTGCAACATGGGGTTGTCCTTGTCGCCCAACCAGTAGGCTCCGGCCAGCTTGGTCAGCTTAAAATACTTCAAATAACCGGTCGATGCCACATGAGGGCCACGGCACAAATCAACAAAATCACCCGTGGTATAGACCGACAACACCTCATCGTCAGGCAACTTCTCAATCAATTGCAGCTTATAGTCCTGCCCGGCAAAACGCACGCGAGCCTCGGCTTTCGAAATCTCTTCACGTACGAAGGGTTCGTCGGCTGCCACCAATTCACGCATCTTTTCCTCAATGATTGGCAGCTCATCCAGCGTCAAAGCCACCCCATCGGGCAGCTCGAAGTCGTAGTAGAAGCCGTCTTCGATGGCCGGTCCAATGCCGAACTTGGTACCGGGCCACAACTGGTTGACAGCCGCAGCCATCAAATGGGCAGTCGAGTGTCGCAACAGGTCAAGCGGTATGTTTTTGGAACTGTGGGACATGGACGTACTCACTCCTCTTTTTCTACCGGGACTTTCTCTCTCTTATTCCTTTTCCTTCGACGATGACGAAGCGCCGCCTTCCCGCGACCCACGCCCGGCGGGACGTGTGCCGCTGCCGGCGACCGTGCGTTTTTTGCTGCTGCGCGACGCGCGCCCGGCGCTACCGCTGTTTCCGCTGACGTTGACCTGTGCGGCGGTGCAGTACGGGCAGGTCCGCCACCGGGGGTTGATGGCGCGACCGCACGATTCGCAGGGGCGGCGCAGGGTGACGCTGCAGACAGGGCACACCAGGTAATCGACTTCAATGCCCGCGCCGCAGGATGGGCAGGCATGTGTGTCCAGCTCTGCTTCCAGCAGGCGCAACGACATTTCGCGTTCCTGCGCGTCAACCCGGTATTCGCCGGGGCGCACCAGGACGTAAACGACCAGAATGAACGCAATGGCAGACAGCGAAAGCAGCCCCACGCTGCCAAAGCCAAATTTCGTCTGCGTGAAGCCAACGATGGCGCCAATCAGCACCCCTAACCCGCCAATAATCAACCACAGTTGTTGGCGCGCGCCACGGCGTCGGGCATCCCGAACTACCCAAAACACCAGCGCAATGGCGAACAGAAAGCCCAGAACGCCCACGATTAGCGAGACGAACTGGTACGTCTTATTATCCAGCACAGTTTTTAGCAGGTCATTCATTACGCAATCCTTTCGCGTGGTCATGCAGGCCGCTACGACCGAGTAACGATTGTAACAGAGGATACAGGGTCAGACTACCGGTGATGAGCAGCGGTTGGGTAGCTGCTATTTGGAGATGAAGCGAGTGCGTCCATTCATGCAGGTCTGGACGTACTCGCTCCTTTACTACCTCGCCATAAAGTCTGCGGGAGCCAATATCTCAGGGCGGTCATCTTATCTCAAGGTCCGCGCACCTGGCAATGACCGCGCGGGTTTGAGCGCTTATTTTCCCCGACTGACGCTTATCCTGATGTTTGCCTTCAGGCCAACAAACTGTCCGTACGGAGACATTCCGACAATGGTACCTTTTGGTTCGCTGGATTTTACTTTTGTTATCGTGTAGGAAATAGATGTGCCGCGCGAGGTAAAGTTGTAGAAATACTCCGGCAGAGTTCCTTGCGACTCTCCTGTCAGGTTGTCGATATAGGGGCGACCAAGTGAGTACGTAACGGTTACTTGCGGTGTTTCCCCGACGAGCTTTTTGCCCGCCGGCTCTGATTGAGAGATTCTTTTGCCATACGCAACTTTGGAACTGTAGCGCTTCAGGATGCGGACTTGCAGGCCTGGTACCTCCGCCGCTTCTTCTGCGGGGATTGTGGCAAAGTTGGGCACCGTTACCGATTTACCCAAAGAAAGAGTGACTGACATCGAATCCTGTTTCGCAAGTTTTTTGCCCGGAGCCCTGCTTTGAGAAACCACACAGTCCAGGGGAACGCTATCGGAAGCCGCTTCCTTGTAAGTCACTTGTATGTCCTGCTCCTGTGCCCAGGATTGCAGCTCATCTTTTGACTTATTGGTGAAGTCAGGAACAACGATGTTTTTCTCAAAAACTTCCTTGCCTTTTGACATATAAATGAGCAGGCCATCTTTTCTGGTGTAGGTGTCACCAGTAATGGCGTTGTCAGTAAATTCTTTGCGGACAAACTGGCCTGCGGCAATCTTGTTGTCAAATATCTCGTTAATGTTTGCGTTCAAGGCTTTCACGTCCTGCTTCCATATGCGAATTTCAGCTGTTGTCATGGTGGTAAAATCAGGCAGATTAATAAGTTCATCGGGGTCTGAGCCTTTGCTCACGACAAGGCCAATAACAGAACCTTTCTGCAGGGGCGAATTAGTCTCTCTATCCTGAGAGATTATGACCCCTTCATCATAGTCAACACTAAACTCTGCCTTCTCGTTCAGGCTTATTCTATTAGTCAACCCCCAAGTTTTAGCGTCGGCTATAGGAGTGCCCGTGAAATTTTTTACCGTTACTTGATTTGCCATACGGAAAATAAGAAAGGCCGATATACAGAGCAGTGTCATAGTTCCAGCAATAATGGCCCAACGGATTATAGTGCGCTTGTGGTATTGTTCATCTTTTTTGGCGGTATGCTCGGCGCTCTCTATGCCATGGCCGGTCTGCTCAGCTGGCAGCTCTCCTTCCGAATGATAACTTGCCCCCTCAAATTGTTTGAGAAAGTCACTCATCCTGCGTCAGTTTTCCCTTATGGAGATGAAAGGATAGGTCTGACTGTTCGGCAATCTGGCTTGAATGGGTTACTACAATGACGCACTTGTTGTGTTCATGAGCCAGCTGTTTGAAGATGTTGATGAGTTCTGTCTCTACTTCCTCATTGACGTTTCCAGTCGGCTCGTCTGCCAAAATAAGGTCAACATTAGTGGCGAGCGCCCTGGCAATGGCAACCCGTTGCTGCTCTCCGCCAGAGAGCTTGTTGACGCTGCGGTCAGCCTTGTCCTTGCTGATGCCTAAATAATCAAGCAGATTATAAGCAACGGATACCTCATCCGGCGGCAATTCATTTTCGGTAATGCTCATAGCTACCCGAACATTTTCTACCGCTGTCATATAAGGAATGAGATTATAGGACTGGAAGATA
>JAIRWZ010000148.1 GCA_031268615.1 Actinomycetes bacterium
GCGCGCCCGGCAAATTCAACCCTGTCACCAACGATACTGCTCTTCCCCATAGCGAAGCCAGAATAGCATATGCACCAGACAACTGTTTGCCGCAAATGCACAAAACTAATAAGTGAGCGCGTCCACCCCGCAACACCCGCGCCCGTGGCGCACCGAAGTCCCCGCCACCAGCAACCCTCTCCGCGCCACCATCACTTCAGGCAATCCACAGACAGATTACAGAGCAAATACAGACGAACCCAGCATAATAAATTCCGTGACACACTCGCAAGCCACAGACGGGAGGGAACTTAGTAATGAATCAAAACAGAAGGCAGCGACGGCCACCCATAAACCGGGAAAGAAGACGACAAAGGCCACCGGTAAACCGAAAACGAATACAGCGGCAGCAATCACGAAAAAGATACCTAATCCTCACTGCAGGAATCGTTCTGGTTCTCTGCATAGTGGCAATAGCAAGCGTTATCTACCTCCGGCGCACGAATCCAAAAAGCACCCAACCAGCCACAGCCAACCCACCCGACAGCAAAAAAGCAACAACAACGCCGAACACCCTCCTGGTAAACTCCACACACCCACTGCCAAACGATTATCACCCCGACGACCTGGTGAATCTCTACACGCAGGAAGACAGACATTTCTCTCTCATGAGCGCCGACATACAAGTCAGCAAACCCGTTTTTACCGCAATGAACAAGATGTTTTCAGCAGCCACACAGGACGGAGTAAAGGGCTTCGTCATCACCAGCGGCTACCGAACCCGCAAAGAGCAAAAGCAACTGTACCGCACAACAGCCAACGGCACAGCGGCAAAACCCGGCGAAAGCGAACACGAAACAGGACTTGCCTTTGATGTAGGCGCAAAAGAATACACCGACTTCGACCAATCACCACAGTTCGAATGGATTTCCAAACACTGCGCAGACTACGGCTTCATCCTCCGCTACCCAAAGGACAGAGAAGACGTAACAGGCTACCCCTTCGAGCCCTGGCACTACCGCTACGTCGGCAAAAAAGCCGCCAAAGCCATAACAGGCAAAGGCATCACCCTGGAACAATATCACGAGGAACAAAATAACCAAAAAGAAGTGAGTACGTCCATTCTCGTCTGTCATCCTGCCACAGGCGAGGGACGGGTGAAACCGGACCAACGGTCGAGCAAGAGTTCAACCACTACGGAAAGTTACTGCCACTATAGCTGCCAGCGCGGCAATGGCTAAATCAATTACGCACTTTTTGCTTACTCTTGTGAGGCGATAAACGAGTACTTGCCCCAACCCACATCCCCTGTGGGAAGAAATGCCGCGTCAGCATACATCACGCCGGATTTTGTAGAGACAACACACCATTGGTGGTTCCACTTGTTTGGGTTCATATGTTTCCACTTGTAACCCATTTTCTTTAATACCGCGCCCAACGCTCGTGTTGCTCCCGCACAGGTAAAGACACCTTTTCGAAACACGCCGTAAGCCTGATTATAGCCTTTCTTGCTTGAAGTGTAATCACCTTTCGCAGCATAAGCGGCAACCATTGCAGCAGCACGTTCTAAACGTGCCAAATCGCCCTTTTCCTTTTTAGCAGTTTTAGCAATATGCTTAATAATCGCTTTTGTGCCAGCTTTTTTCCAATGCCCGTAAACTTTTATCTCTCGTGCTGCCCCATATTTTCCTCTCGTCTGTTCAAATAGATTGAAAATATCTACTTTCTTTCCTCCCTTTTTCTGTGTATACCACCCCTGAAAAATGAAGCCAGGCACGGCAAGATTATTCTCATACCGCAAATCATGGTGCGCAGTAACAATTTTTTCATACTCTATGGGATAGGAGCTGAATAGGTCTCTGCCACTTTTGAGCTTCTTGTTGTTTGCATCAAATAGCAAGGTATAGTACCAGTCAGACACATACTCGGGCCGAAACGTTACATCAGTATCAGGCACTGAACTGTTATAGAAATAATCTCCCGATGAATCTACCCAGCGCATCTCATCGTAACCATAGCGCTCTTGCCTGGGCAAACTCTGATTTGCGGGATGTATCGTTTGGTAGCCCTCTCCCAAAGTCTGCCCATCAGCTACCTGAAATGTTATATTTTTTGAAGCAGGTTTGAGACCACCCCAATCCAGGGTAATCGTATGGGTTGGTTTGCCTCGACCAGTTCTGGCCGGAAAGGACTGATTTTTCTGAACGTCAACAAAATACCAACGTTCTGTCTTTCCATTCTCAGCAGTCACATAAAAACAGATACGGAACTTCTGACACCAAATATTAAATTTTATTGTCACTGCCAATTTCCCTTTTTTAGGCTTTGCCAAGGATTTACCATCCCGCTCATCCCCTTCCAGCACTATCACCTTAGACGAAATTTTTGCCCGTTTGTCAGCAGCAGTTAGAGTCACTTTCACACTATTTTGGCTATAGGGAATAGTCAGAGCGTATGAATCGCGTTTCTTGGTAAATGATTTATTGAGACTTCCTGTACTAACTTTAATTGACTTTGCGTAGGCATTCTTTGACTTTTTCTTAGCAAAAGCAGCTTGTGGAGCCACCACACAAGCCAGTACGCACATCACCACAACGACATTTCTCGCTCTACGAAGGTTCATGTCACATCCTTTCCAATTTCTGGCAACATCGTCCAGGATTCTCTCAACTATTGTAAACTACCCGCGTTCATGTCGCAGGATAATAGGGAAGCCCTGCTGATAATCTTCCAATAAATCTAAGGGAGGGCGGCCAGGGCTGCTGCTATTGCGGCTACTATCAGGCCGATTGCACAGCCTCGGATGAAGCCTTTGAGATGGTAGCCGGGTTTTTTGTATTCGGCTTTCAGGTCTTCAGTTCCGGGGATAACGGCGTTCGGGCTATAGGCAAACCAGAGGAAATCCAGGACGATGAGGTCAAACAGATTGACGGCGGAAAACAAGACGTAGGTGTGGATGAACGCTTCGCAAAACGTTGCTATTGTCGTCTCGCAAAAGTTCCGTCATCTCCGGCATTCATTACCTGCAGGTCGGCGACACGTACTTCAGGATTGCGATAGCGGACACGTCCCGGAGTGACCTTACCGTACTCGATGGCGCCGCAAGGACACCAGCTGATACAGGCGACGCAGTGTTCGCAGTGGTGCAGCCAGATTGGTTGCCCGCCATCACCGTTGCCGTCACTACCACTCATCCTGATGTTTCCTACCGGGCAGATACGCACGCACTGCCCGCAGGATGTGCAGACATCGGTCACGCGAAAGTCCTCATCCAGCGCTGCACTATCGGTATAGAGAGTTTTCGCCGTAATGCGACCGCGCCGGACGCGCTGCTTTCCCGCGACAATGTCAATGGCAATACTGCGCAAACGCCGGGATACCTTTCCCAGTTTCCGACTGATTCGTCGCGCAGACCCAGCGCCAAAGGTGCCGGGGTCGTATTTCAGGATATAGTTCGGCGGCATACGCACCCCAACACCGTAGCGCAACGCCACCCCCTTTGATGCCAACAGCTGCTCTGCCGCCGTAATTGAGCCTTGTCCAAAGGCGCCCATCGTCACGACAACAAAAACCTCGCTTCCCGCCACAAAATCCAGCCGCTCTATAAAAGCGCGCACCAGCCGCGGCAAGTCGCCGTAGTACGAGGGGAACACAAACCCAACGCGCTGCCCCTCGCCACCAACAATCCGCAGGGTATCATCGCCAGCCGCCAACGCAACACCACCGCTATCCGCAGTTCCCGCGCCGCCGCCAGCCATCGGAACCAAAGTCGTATCCCCCAGCGCCTCAGCCAACATCCGGGCAGCAAACAACGAATTTCCCGTACCAGAAAACCAATAAAGAGTAGTAGTCATACGAATCATTCTACGCTATACAAGAAGTGAGTACGACCATACCAGCCACCTGGCGTCGGGCTGGCTCAAGGTGAGTAAACTGCGGCGTTAGTGCCGGAATGGACGTACTCACTTCAACGCTTTGTGTCCTGCGTTAAATACCGGCGCGAAAAGCTGAATTTCGCCAGCCGTAATGCCGGACAACTGCGCCTGCGTGCGCCATTGAGTCAGCGCAGCGGCTACTTCAGCAGATATGGTGCGTGCGTCTGCTTCCGTCAAACCGAACCATTCCCGCGCATGAGACAGAGCCTGTACCTCCGCTGTCATGTCACCGTTCACCCCGCCAATAGTCGTTACGTGTCGCCGTGTCAGGTCAGGATTAGGGTTCAGGCCGAAGGCCGGCGACAGACGCCAGCCGGCATTGTGGCGCACCAGGCCGTGGTTGCGCAGGTGGTCATCAGTATTGTGAATGAACGCAGAAAAAAGAATGCGCCGGTACAGCTGCGACAAGTCCTCGCTGGCCGCAATGCTCAGCTCTGTCAAGCTATCGGCGATGTCAAGGTAGTCACTGCTGCTCCCCTCGTCGGCTTCCAGCATCGTCATCGCGCTGATATAGCCGATACGCCCTCCCCTTTCGTCGCGGTCAAAGCGACGCGACAGCAGAACCGCCGAACCTTCCACCTCAACTAATTGATGTGCCGGCACAGTGATGCCAGCCATTTCAGCCAGTTCCAGCGCAAGATGTTCCCAACGCATGACATCCCAGCGGTCGGTGGGATGGGGAAACTTAGCGATGAAGAGATGCCCGTCTATTTCACAGGCAGCTTTTGGTCGCGCACCGCCCAGTGATGCGGTGCCGGCAGCCAGCAGGGTTTT
>JAIRWZ010000021.1 GCA_031268615.1 Actinomycetes bacterium
GCAAAAATCCAGGACTAGTAGCCGGACTATCCACACTAGCCAGTCTGGTAGTAGCCAGTGGAGCAACCCTGGGCGTCAGCACCCTACGCCGCCAGCCCCCAGTAAAAGGATAACGTCCCAGCTTTCTGTAGGGCAAGTTGACTTGTTCAACTTGCCGTTCTGTTGGCAAGGGGTTTCGGTTACCGGCTGACGGTAAGTTGGCAAGCCAACTTACCCTACATTGTTGACGAGGCGCTACTTTTGATGACAACGGTGGCAAGGACGTCTATTCACAATGTGGTAGCTTGCTCGGTTGAGATGGCAAAGTAAAGGATAACGCTCCAACTTTCCTGTAGGGCAAGTTGACTTGTTCAACTTGCCGCTCTGTTGGTAGAGGGTTCCATCAAAATTGTAGGGACAGCTTTCCGCCGTTTTGTGGCGGATTGCTGTCCGCTCGGTCGCCGATGGGTGAGCGGACTGCATTTCGTAAAGTGAATGCTCTGCATTTCATAAAATAGAACAGCCCCATATGATAAAATACTACCCGAAGCACAAAGCCGCACAGATGATAAGGAGGAACGCGAATGCCGCTTACCCAGCCGCATTACCTGCCCAGAATAATTGACAGGAAGATTTCAGATTATCTGAAGTTGTTCGGCGCAATCCTGCTGGAGGGACCAAAGTGGTGCGGAAAAACATGGACGGTACTGAACCATGCCGAAAGTGTCACCTACCTCATGGACCCCGTCGGCAATTACAGCACGCGGGAAGCCGCAGAAATCAATCCTGCTTCTGCCTTGCAAGGTGACCGACCTCATGCCATTGACGAGTGGCAGGAAGTTCCTGCCATTTGGGATGCCGTTCGCTTCGAGGTAGACCAACATACTCAATCTGGCGTTTTTCTATTGACCGGGTCAACGCGGCCTCGCGCAACAAAGGAAAAGTCGCCTCGCCACAGCGGAGCAGGCAGGTTTGCGCGTATTCGCATGCGCCCCCTGTCACTCTATGAATCGGCAGATTCCACTGGTGAGATTTCACTGGCTTCTCTGCTGGAAGGCGAACCGGTAAAAGCTTTCTCCACCCCAGCTGATGTATCGCAGTTAATACAACTGGCAACACGGGGGGGCTGGCCGGAAAACCAAAAGGTGGCCAACCAACAGGCCGGTATCATCGCCCGCGAATACCTGCAATTGTTGGCCAGCTCAGACATTTCCGATATAGACAGCAACGAGCCAAAACATGATGAAACAAAAGTTACCGCCTTATTGCGTGCCTTCGCCCGCTCTACCGCTACCATCATCACCAATGCTACCCTGCACCGAGACACGCAGAGCGGAACACAATCTTTGTCACACCCGACGGTTGCAGCCTATATGGACGCACTCTCACGCCTCTTTGTTATTGAGGAACTACCCGGTTGGCGACCTCAGATTCGCTCAAAGGCACGCATTACAACCACGCCAAAACGCCTGTTTGTTGACCCGTCTTTGGCGGTCGCCGGACTACAGACTTCACCGCAACGATTGGCCCGTGACCTGCCCACCTTTGGCAACATTTTTGAAAACCTGTGTCTGCGCGACCTGTTGGTGTACGCGAACGCTCTGGAAGGCTCTGTCCATCATTTTCGCGACAGTAATGGTCTGGAGGTCGATGCCATCATAGAACTGCCTGACGGTCGTTATGGCGCCTTTGAAATCAAACTGAACGCTGCCCGTGCGGGCGAAGCCACCCACACACTCCTGCGCTTTCGCGACAAAATGCTGGCTGGCGGAGCAGATGCGCCCAGCTGTTTGACTGTTATCACCGGCGGTGGCATTGCAAAAACAGACGCGTCGAAAGTTTCCATTGTGCCAAGTACCGCCCTGTGCCCCTGACATAAAGAAGAGAAGTGAGTATTGAGCCTGTCCCCGGCTTGACCGGGGGTCCATCGTGCCACAAGAACGCAAGCGACCCCTCCCCCATTGCCAAAGAGTCCCAGCCACTCCGTAGGGCAAGTTGACTTGTTCAACTTGCCGCTCTGTTGGCAAGGGCTTCCTGTTCCCAGCTGAAACGCCGGTAAGTTGACAAGTCAACTTACCCTACATTTTTGGTGCAGCATTTTATCGAGGGAGGAGGACAGGTGTTCTGTAAAAAACGGCCCCCGGTTTTCCGAGAGCCGTTTTGTTCGTGACGCACGCAGCCTAGCTACCGTACCTCACTCTCGCTGTCAGGCGAAGCCTAAACTACTCTGCTCCTCTGACATTGCTGGCTTGGTTCTTACCGTTGCGACCAACGGTAATCTCGAACTCGACCGGCGTACCCTCATCCAGCGTCTTGAAGCCGTCCATCTGGATCTCGCTGTAATGTACAAACAGATCCTCGCCGCCTTCCTGCTCGATGAAGCCGTAGCCTTTGTCCGGGTTAAACCATTTGACCTTACCAGTAGCCATACTGTCTCCTGCCTTCCGCCCTTTCGGGCTTTTACACGCGGCCCGGCGTACTCCCGTACCTTCCAAGCCGTTAATCCCAGAGCCGTACTTTCGGCTCCAATGTGCGCAAGTATGACACAACAACCCTCATCTGTCGAGGGCATTTTGCAAAATAGGCGGTATCTGTGCCCCAATTGCGGCAAAAAAGAGAGAAAATCTTAGAAAAATCGCTCCCCCGTATCCCCGCTACACGAAACGGCGGACACGCAAGGGAACGCCCATATCGGCGGCAATGGCTTCGCACGCCGCCAAGTCTTCCGGCGAGAGCAAATCCACCACGGACAGCACGACTTCAGGCACATACTCCTTCACCTGTCGGGTAAAGCTTAAAATATGAGGGAGTGCGTCCAGACCAAAAACTGGCCTGCAAAGCGCCTCATAAGCCTTAGGTGTCGGCGCATTTAAGCTGACGGACACCGCGTCAAAGAGCCCGGCAAGGTCAGGAGCGGTGGGGCGTCCCACAATGAGGTCTCCCAAACCATTGGTGTTCAGGCGAACCTTCAGCTGGTCAGGGCAGTCCTTAATCCATCGCGCAGTTTGCATCATGACCTCATAGGCACTGAAGGGTTCTCCGTAACCGCAGTAGACGATTTCGCGAAAATAACGCAGGTCCCAGGCGCGCAGAGCTTCGATGACTTCATCAGCAGACGGCTCGTGTTCCAGCCACAAGGTCTGCGCCTCCCCCACCGCAGCTTTGTCGTTACGCAGGCAGAATTGACAATCGCAAGGACAGCGGTTCGTGATATTCAGGTAGAGGTTGTCGTGATAGCGATACGCTATTGAGGCAGAAAGCTCATTCAAGGGGTACTCGTTTCAAAGCGGGTGCAAATACCGCAACCGCCACCAGATTGCCCAGCAATTGCAGCGCGTTAAAGGGTAACGCGGCCAGCGCGTACGACAGATCAAAGACCATCCACTCAAAGGCAAAATAGCCGCCAACCATAATCAGTTCTGCCACTACCGCCGCCGTCAACAATCGCGCAAAACCCGCCTGACGTTGACAGATAAGGCCGGCTGCCAGTGCCATCACCGCCTTAATTACCACCGTCGCCGGGAGATAGACGGCTGCTCCCGAAGCCACATCTGCCAATCCTGAACCAATGGCGGCAGCGGCAGCTGCCAGCGGGCCTCCCACCAAAAAAGCTGCGGACACAATGAAGACATCGCCCAGATTCAGGTACCCGGTCGTACGCGGAATGGGTATATGTACCAGCCAGGTCGCCACAAATATCAAGGCCGCCATCAGAGCGGAAAGGGCCAGGGAGCGGGGTGAACTACGCATGAATGGACGCACTCACTTCATCTAAAACAGCGAATCAGTCGCGGGCAGCGACACGGACGAGCTATCGGTGGCAGGTAAGGGCAGACCGAGGTGTTCCCAGGCGCGCCGGGTCGCCTGACGGCCTTTGGGCGTGCGAACGATGAGGCCCTGCTGCAGCAGGTAGGGTTCGTAGACGTCTTCCAGACCGTCTGCTTCCTCTCCGGTCGCGTTGGCCAGCGTGGTCAGGCCGACGGGACGGCCGGCGAACGTTTCGCAGAGCGTGTTGAGTATTTTAATGTCCATCCAGTCCAAACCCAGAGCATCGACTTCGAAGAAAGCCAGGGCTTCGGCCGCGATGTCTTCGGTTATCGGACCATTGTGGCGCACCTGCGCAAAGTCGCGCACGCGTTTCAGCAGACGATTGGCCAGGCGGGGGGTGCCGCGGCTGCGCCGCCCGATTTCTGCGGCTGCTTCGCGGTCGATGGCGACAGCAAGTATGGTCGCGCTGCGAAGAATGATGTCTTCCAGTTCCGCGGGGCGATAGTAGTCCAGACGAAAGTTGATACCGAAGCGGTCGCGCAAAGGACCAGAGAGCAGGCCGGTGCGCGTCGTCGCGCCAATCAGCGTGAAGGGCGCGATGTCGAGGGTCAGCGAGCGGGCTGCAGGTCCCTTGCCGATGATGATGTCGAGCGTGAAGTCTTCCATGGCGGAATAGAGAACTTCTTCGATGGTGCGGTTCAGGCGGTGGATTTCGTCGATGAACAAGACGTCGCCGGATTCCAGATTCGACAACAGCGCCGCCAAATCGCCGCTGCGCTCGATGGCCGGTCCGCTGGTTGTTTTGATGGCAACGCCCAGCTCGTTGGCAACTACCGTCGCCAAGGTCGTTTTACCCAGTCCCGGCGGTCCCGACAGCAACAGATGGTCCAGCGCTTCCTTGCGTTGGCGCGCGGCTTCTATCAGCACGGACAGATTGTCCTTAACGCGTTGCTGCCCCAGATATTCGTCCAGGCGCAGGGGGCGCAGGCTCGTGTCCATCTCTCTCTCGTCGTCGTGTGCGCGGGCGCCGACCAGCCGCGTCCCTGTCTGGTCGCCGGGCGCGGCAGCCTGCGCGACTTCAGAGGTCGGGCCGGATGTCGAGATGGGCGCGTTCATCGCGCCCTCATCAGGGTTTTCCCAGGTCACGGCAGCCATTTACGCAGGTCTTCCTGACAGCCGATGGAGGGCATGGCGCAAGATGTCTTCGGCCGACGATTCCGCGTCAACCCCCACAAAAGCCTCGGCGATTTCTGCCGCGGAAAAGCCCATGGAGAACAACGCCGACTGCGCGTCGGCAAAATTCGCGGCAGCAGGTGCGGCGGCGCTACCCGTCTCGTCACCGGACGCGGCAGCCGCGGTTCCAGCCGCGGGAAGAGCGCTTCCCAGTTTACCTTTCAGGTCAATAATAATGCGTTGCGCGGTTTTTTTGCCAATGCCTACCACGCTGGACAGCAGGCCGACGTCTTCTGCGGACAAGGCCGCCGCCAGCATATGCGGCGTCAGCGATGACAGGACGGCCAGAGCCACTTTCGGACCAATGCCGGATACCTCAATCAGCGCCAGAAACGCGCGCTTTTCTTCATCATCCAGAAAGCCGTAGAGCGACACTTCATTTTCCCGCACATGCAGGTGGGTTTGCAGCAGCGCGGGCTCGCCCACCGCTCCCAGACTTGTTATGGTGCGAGTCGAAGCCATCAGCTTGTAGCCAATGCCTGAAACTTCCAGCAGCAGGTGGTCAGGCGCCTTGCGCGCCAAGGTACCGGCAAGAAAGGCAATCATGGTCGGGACTCCACAGCCCGGCTGACAGCGGCAGACTCGGACCTCTGTTTTTCCGTATCGTCCGGCGCACGCAGAGGCGAGGTACTCATGACCATATGGGTCAAAGCGACCGCCAGCGCGTCGGCGCAGTGGTCGGGCTTCGGGTCGTGGTCCAGGCCAAGCCATTGCCGCATCATGTAAATAATCTGTGTCTTGTCAGCACGTCCCTCGCCAACGATGGTGCTTTTTATCAGCGCGGGAGGATATTCTCCCAGTGGCAGACCTTGCGCCGCCGTTGCCAAAATAGCTGCGCCCCGCGCCTGTCCCAGCGACAGCGCCGCCTGCGCGTTAACGCCGAAAAAGACGCCTTCCAAGGCGCAGGAATCAGGATGATAGTGTTCGATGACCTCAATGACGCCATCATGAATAGCTGACAGGCGCACTGCCAGCGGCTTGTCAGGAGACGTTGTAATCACGCCATAGGCGCGCGCTACCGCGCCGTGCCCACGACGGCTGGCACGTCCGCGGCTGCCTCTGACAGACGCGATAATCCCCCAGCCGGTATTGGCCAGTCCCGGATCAATCCCCAATACTATGTCGCCTGCTACTGACATCCGCGCAATCGCCACTATTCATCCAGCTCGGCCAGTTGCTCGTCGGTCAAATCCATCGTGTGGTAAACATTCTGTACGTCGTCCAATTCTTCCAGACGATCAACCAGACGCATGACTTTCTTTGCATCTCCCGTATCCAGGGGCTGTGGATTAACCGGCTCCATCACTAAATCAGCGCCGCGCACCGACACCCCCGCGCCTTCCAGAGCGGTTTTGACCGCCATCGCTTCGGTCGGCGCGGTCGTCACGATGATTTCCTCGCCGCCCAGCTCATAATCCTCGCCGCCAGCTTCCGCTACCGTCAGCATGAATTCATCCTCGTCAAAATCGTCAGGCATCTCAACAATAATCTCGCCTTTACGTTCGAACTGAAAAGCGACGCTTCCCGTCGTTCCCAAATTTCCCCCGTGTTTGGTAAAGGAACTGCGCACGTCAGCTGCCGTTCGATTGCGGTTATCAGTCAGAGTCTCCACGTAGATTGCTACCCCGGCCGGTCCATAGCCCTCATAGACCACCTCGGCCCACACGGAGCCATCGCTGCCCGCACCCGTTGCCTTCGCAATCGCGGCGTCAATCTTGTCCTTGGGCAAAGAATAGCTTTTTGCTTTCGCAATCGCGGCCGCTAACGCCGCGTTGTTCTCAGGATTGGGATCGCCACCCTTTGCCGCCACAAAGATAACTTTTGTCAGCTTGGAAAACAGAGCCGAGCGTTTCTTGTCCTGTGCGGCTTTCCGGTGTTTCGTAGTTGCCCATTTGCTATGTCCCGACATCGTTCTTCCTCCTGATAAGATAAGGTAAAGGGGAAAGTCCCGGTCTGCCCGGAAACTTGACCCGAAATCTCTGACAGTCAAGTATAACGTAACGGCACCCTAAGGCTTCGTTTTAGTACGAGTCGCCTGTCTTTTGTTCCCGTTCTATCAGCTTTCGCAAGTCGGAGAGACCAGCTTCGAAGTTGACCCCGTAGCGAGTGTCAGTGCCCGCCGCATGGCTGCGCCGGATGGCGGCAACGGTGAAGTGAACGGCTACCCGTAGCGCTGCTACCAACGCCAGACCTTCCACCAACGCCGCTACCAGCGCGGAGGAAAAAACATCGCCACTGCCATGGTACATGCCGCTCACCTCGGATGCCGCAAAGTATGATTCAGTCTGCTCCCCTGCCTCCCAGGATAAAGCGCCCAAATCCCCCGGCGCTAAAGAAACTCCGGTCAGAACAACAGCAGGCACCCCCAATTGGGCTGCAAGCGCTCGCGGTAACGACTGGCAGGGAACTACTGTATCAAAATCAGTTGATATCTCCGGAGGGGTTCTGCCCTCACTGCCAGCTGTCAGTAACAGCTCGGCTTCGGTGATATTGGGAACAATGAGGTCGGCGTCAGCGCAGAGTGTTCGCATTTGAGCAGGAAAATCTTGCGAAAAACCAGCATACAACTGACCCGCGTCCCCCATTACCGGATCAACCACTACCAGCGTATCGTCGGTACGCAACAGCGCAATAACCTCGCGCACCAGTTTTATTTGTTCGAAACTTCCTAAGTATCCCGTGTATATTGCGTCAAACCGCAGGCCAAGGCTCGCCCAATGCAGCGCCATCGGCATAAGGTCCTCGGTTAAATCACGAAAGGTAAAGTGTTCAAAACCTCCGGTATGAGTGGACAGCACCGCCGTCGGCAACACGCTGCACTCAATGCCCGCAGCGGACAGCACCGGCAAAGCAACCGTCAGCGAGCAGCGACCAAAGCCAGAGATATCATGTATGGCCAAAACGCGCCGCTGCCGCATAGCCACCTTATTATTTGCTCTTGATTTTTATATCAGTGGGCGGAACTTCAAACCAGGTTCGTCCGGGATTCAGAGTAACTTCTGTGCTGGTCTCGTCGTAAAACTTTGGCGGAGCGCTGCGGTCAGCTTTCCACGTGCCGTCAATCCGCTTGCCGTCGCGAAACACGGCGCACTTTCCCTCGCCGCCCAGATTGATGTCATAGGTCCCGTTACCTGCCGGATCCTTTTTGCCCTGCTTCGTGTACTTTGCCCACAGCACGACCACATTAGTTGCGGTCACCCGCGACTTGTCGATAGCGTCCGTCTGTTTTTTCCCGTTGGTAGAGCGCTTATAGACCGCTTTTTCCGCGTCCCAGCTCCATTTCATCTTAAAGTTTGCTGAGAACGGAATAGTTACCGATGTCGCGGTAACCTCGCTGGAATGGACGCTCTCGCCAAAGGTCAAACCGGGAATGGTAGCGTCTTCTACGACGGCAAACTTCTTCTTTTTAGCGGTTTTATACGCCTTATTCAGGTCCAGATATAAATTGTGCGGCGCGTGACGAAAGCTGACGCGATGATACATGGCCGTGCCGACTTTGCCGTGCGACAGGTTGGCCAATTTGTGCTTTTTAATTCGCTTGCTGACCTGGCTGTTTGATCCCGAATAGAAGAACAGGCCATTGCCGTATTGGGGCACAATCCACATGTCGGACAGGCGCGCGCTGCGCACCGGGCCGATTTCTTTGGGGATGTCGCTTTGAAATATCAAGTTAAAGCGGGTAATGCCGCCCTCGGCGATAGTTTCGTATATCACGTCGGCATGGTTCAGCCCCATCTGCGGACGCGCGAGAGCGGAATTCTCTATCTTCACGGAAATCGGACGGTTCAAAACAGCAGAGGCGTCCGCGCTTTCCAAGCCCGTAAAGGGCCAAAGAACCGGTTCAGGTGGCGGGGGAACTTCGACTGTTTCGGTGGTTTCCACCGGAGGTTTGACCACAAGCGCCGGTTTCTTTTTGCAACCGCCCATGGCACACAGCAACGTCAACGACAACAGAACCAGTGCCGCTACGCGAATTTTTCGTGACACAGCGCTCCCCACCATCATCGCTACCTTGGATGAATCCGCATAACTCCTCTGGTAATTTTTACTCTTCACCCAGGTATGCCTTCCTCACGTCTTCATTCGCCAACAATTCTTTACCCGTACCGGTCATCTTAATGGTGCCAGTTTCTAAAACGTAGCCTCGGTCAGCAATCCCTAGCGCTAAATTGGCGTTTTGTTCAACCAACAAAATGGTAATGCCCCGTTCGTTCAATTTGCAAATCGTATCGAAAATGACTTCG
>JAIRWZ010000029.1 GCA_031268615.1 Actinomycetes bacterium
TCCAGCTTATGAAAGTGATAACTTTTTTGCTTGGGTATTCCTCATTTGCTGACAAAGGAAGGACGGTGGCAATACCTTGTAGTATGGTACGCTCAGAGTTCGGAAAATAGCATATTCCGGAATGAACTCCGGAAAAGTTATAACTTTTTATGGATGTTCGTCTCGTTTAGT
Organism: Actinomycetes bacterium; assembly: GCA_031268615.1. Classification (GTDB taxonomy): domain Bacteria; phylum Actinomycetota; class Coriobacteriia; order WRKU01; family WQUG01; genus JAIRWZ01. The sequence continues at coordinate 172 of JAIRWZ010000029.1, forward strand.
TTACTAATTGAGGGTTAAGCTGGTTTGATTTCGACTACAGGGTGGGAGCGCTTGTACTATACTATTGACATCATGGAAAAACCCTTTGCTATTGGGATTGACGTTGGCGGTACGAAAATCGCTGCGGCTCTAGTTGACTGTCACGGCCATATTTCCGCGCGCAGTTTTGCGCTGGTTCCTTCCGACATTGACACAGAAGGTGTCATTGCGTTGATAGGGGCTGCCATTGCTGAAGCTCGTGGCGACTTGTCTGTCGACCGGATTGCTGGCATTGGTGTGGCGGTGCCTTGTTTTGTTGACACGGAAGAGCAGCAGTTACTTCATTGCGTCAATTTGCCTTTGGCAGGTTGTAACCTGCGTGACCGTTTGACGCAATCCACTGGCCTGCCCGTCATTATGCACAACGACGCTACCTTGGCGGTTTTAGGAGAGGAACGCTACGGGGTGGCTCGTGGTTTGAACCATGTTCTGATGATTACTCTGGGGACAGGTGTGGGCGGCGGCTTGTTTTTGGATGGCAAACTGTTCGGTGGTGCGCGTGGTCTGGCAGGAGAAATCGGACACATTACGATTGTAGCTGACGGAGACCCCTGTCCTTGTGGGGGTAAGGGTCATCTGGAAAGTTATCTGGGACGGGCTGCTTTGGCGCGCAAGGCACAGGAAGCGGCTGCAGGGCCGGAAGGTTCTGGTATTTTGAAAAGGGCCGGAGGCAACGTGGACGATATCACGGCCGAGACTCTGCTGGAAGCCGCGGAAGCTGGGGATGTGTGTGCGCTAGATATCCTGCGGCAAGCGGGTGACCTACTGGGGCAGGCTCTGGCCTCTTTCGTTAATGTGTTAAACCCCGAACTTATTGTGATTGCCGGCGGTTTAAGTCAGCGCGCCTCTTCGTTGGTTGAGGCCGCGCGCGCACGCCTACGCGAAGAGTGGCCTCCGGGTATCATTGACGTGACGGTTGCTACTGGCCAACTGGGCAATGACGCCGGGATATTGGGTGCGGCTGCCCTTGCCTTTTCACCGACAGTTCTGGACGCACTCGCTTCCTAAAAGGCGAATAGTGGTGGGCGCGATGGGCAGATTCTTTAGGGGACACAAAAATTCTTCGGCTCGGAGGGGCAGGGGTATGAAAAGCATTGTGTCAGTTTTAGTCGCCTTTCTGCTGATTGGCGCGTTGGGCATTGTTGGATGTGCTAAAAAGGTTGAGGCGCCGATTGCCGATGATGGCGGGGTGGCGCCAACGGGCCGACTGAAAATCGGCGTTTCGATGCCGACGCGAAGCTTGCAGCGCTGGAACCAGGATGGAGCGAATTTGAAGGCATCCTTTGAGGCGGCCGGGTATGAAGTCGATTTGCAGTATGCGGGCGACAATGACGTGTCAGCCCAGATTTCTCATATACAAAACATGATTTCCGGTGGTTGTGGTGCGTTGGTCATTGCTGCTGTTGACGACAATTCTTTGACCGAGGTTTTGAAAGGGGCGGCCGAGGCTAACATTTCGGTTATTGCCTATGACCGGCTGATTAAAAATTCCGATGCCGTGGCATACTATGCCACCTTTGACAATGAAGAAATCGGTCGCGCACAGGCAACCTTTATCAAGGATGCCTTGAAGCTGGATGCTGCTGTTGCCGGAAAAGATTCCTTTACTATCGAGTTGTTCGCGGGAGATTTGGCCGACAGCAATGCGGATTTTTTCTTTCAGGGGGCCATGGACGTTTTGCAGCCCTACCTTGATAAGGGGACGTTGAAAGTGTTGAGCGGACAGACGACCAGGGAGCAATGCGCAATCCCGAACTGGAACACCGGGGAAAGTCAAAAACGTATGGAGGGCCTGATTTCTTCCAACGGGTATGGACCCGAAGAGACACGACTGGACGCCGTGCTGTCTGCTAACGATTCGTTGGCTAACGGCATTACCAACGCATTGGTAGACGCCGGTTATACTGCCGATGATTTTCCCCTCGTGACCGGGCAGGACTGCGATACGGCCTCGGTGCAAAATATGTTGAAAGGTCTGCAGTCGATGTCAGTCTTTAAGGACACGCGCAAGCTAGCCAGTCGTGCGGTGTTGATGGTTTCTTCAATTGTTGCCGGAGAAGAGCCTGAAATCAACGCGCCGGATTTGTATGACAACGGCCAGGGCCTTAGAGTTTTGACCTATCAGGAAGATTCACGGGTTGTGGTCAAGGACGATATCCAAACCGTGTTGGTTGACAGCGGCTACTACCAACCTGCTGACATTGGGTTGTAAGAACAGGATGTAACTACTGGTTGACTGGGGGAGGGTCGTCAGCGTCAGCCAATCAGCTCGGCAATCCGGTCAATGATTTCAGGCTGCTTGTCGTGCGTGACCACCAGGCCCAGCTCTGCCGAATAGTCAATGGCGCGTTTACTTTCATTACGTCATTGTTCGTCAACATGGTCGTTCCTCCTCATTTTCGTCGCGCTCCTGTTTCCTTTTTGAGTGAGTGCGTCCATACCGGAAACCGTTTCCGATTGGAACTCTGCAGTGATGGACCCCCGGTCAAAGCCGGTCAAAGCCGGGGGCAGGCTCAGTACTCACTTCTTGTGGGTTATAACTGATATAATATTTGTGGTAATGCAACGATACATTTTATTGATTGGAGAGGGATAGGCATGGATATGCAGAGAATACGCAGAAAGATAGTGGCATTGTGTTTGGTGGCGATATTGGCTTTTGCTGTGCTGCCAGTTGCTGCTTTTGCGGCGGGTGGGGCGCAGGCCGAATTCCAATTTTCCGACTACACTGTTTCGCGAGGTGGTTTGCTGTTTGCTGTGTTTGGGATTTCAGACCCCAGTGTGCCTGCGAGCGATATTGTTGTCAAATCCAGCGCTTCGGGAACTGTTAAATATCTGCGGCTGGAGCTTCTTAGCGGAGGTGGGCTGATAAGTCTTAAGGCTCCTGGACCTGCCGGGAAGGCGACTATTACTCTTTCCAGTAAGTCAAATGCTTTTGCGCCTGTGACCACGGTGGTTACGGTTGGGCCAAAAATTATTTCCGTTGCCTTGGGCTCAAAATATTCCAGTGGTCTCGCGTCTGAAGTGCATGGCAAGGTCGTCGTTCAGCGTGGCAAGAGCTTTTCTCTTCTTGCCTATGCAGAGGGTGGAGGAATGGTAGACGAACTGGTAATTCCTGGCTATTTCAAACCTGCGGGTAAAACAGTTACCTGGAAAACGAGCAATAAGAAGGTCGCAACCGTTTCAAAAGCAGGAAAGGTGAGCGTTAAAAAGGGAGCAAAAGCTGGCAAAACGGTGACGATTACCGCCAAATTTGGTGGCAAATCTGAAAAGATTAAACTGGCTGTTGGAACGAAAAAGGCAAAGGTCACCAAATTTAAGGTCAAGGGAAACAAGACTTTCACCTTGCTTCCGGGTCTGACCACTTTGGCTCCTGGCTACAGTTTGAGCACAAAAACCGTTGGAACAAAGAGTGGCTATTCTGTGACCACCTGGAAAAGCAGCAACAAAAAAGTTGTGACGGTTGATGCTGCTGGTTCCATTACAACAGTTGGTCTTGGGAAAGCGACCATTACCGCAAAGGCAGGTTCGAAATCGATAAAGTATACAATCAATGTCGTTACGGTGAATGATATCTGAGATTCGTCGAAATAGGATGTCTAAGCATACGTATGGACACGAACAGGCGGCTTTTGAAAAGGAGCCGCCTGTTCGTTTGGTTGAAAACGGAGATTGGTTAGCCAATCAGCTCGGCCATGGCAGCGTCTATGGCGCGCGGGATACGGGCGTAGAGGCGCGCCGGGCGCAGCATATGGGTCAGCACCAGTTCGGTCGTGAACTCTTTGGCGGCGTCTACGATGTCGATGTCGGAATAGACCATCTGCGCGCAACCTTCCACGACAACCAGGGCTTTAATCAGCAGTCCAAAGCCACGCGGGACGCTGACGCGCTGTTCGTTCATAATCGACAGAAATCCCATGGCGAACCCGCGCACATCGCGTGGCATGTGTGAAAACGTGCGTCCCATCAGGTCGGCGACCTGATCGATAACTTCAGGCTGCTTGTCGTGCGTGACCACCAGGCCCAGCTCTGCCGAATAGTCAATGGCGCGTTTTGCGTCGGCATAGACCGTAGCGGCCAGAACCTGCGCGATGGCTTCTTTCTGGTCGTCGGCAATCGTGCCCATGATGCCAAAGTCCAGATAGCAGATGTGGTTGTCGGGCGTTATCAGCAGATTGGATTGGTGCAGGTCGGCATGGAAACGACCCAGCACCATGACCTGTTTCATGAATACATTGGCGCCGTAGGTGGCCAGGAAACGGGCGTCAACGCCGACAGCTTCCGCTTCGCGAGCGTGACCAAGCGTCCAGCCCTCGACGTATTGCATGGTCAGGACGTTTTTGCTGGACAGCGGCCAGACGATGGAGGGCGTCATAACATAAGGGTCGTCGCGAAAATCAAAGGCAAAGCGGTCAGAGACCCGGCCTTCGATACGCAGGTCACATTCCGAGGCCAAAGATTCGCTGAACTCCGACAACAGTTGCGGCAGATTGAAACGTTGCAAGGCGGGGATACGGTTCAGGGCGTTAACCAGCGGCGTGATGACCGCAATGTCTGCGGTGATGGTCGCCTCGCTGCCGGGGCGGATGACTTTAACAGCCAGCTCTGCGCCGGTCGGCAGCGCCGCGCCAGTCGGGGGGGTGTAGGTCTCGCCAGGCTCTCCGCGCAGGGTCGCCCGATAGACTTGCGCGATAGAGGCCGAACCAATCGGCTCCGGGTCAAACGAGGCAAACAGTTCTTCCAGGGGTCGGCCGAAATCGCCTTCTATGACCGGGCGCATGACCTCTAACGGTACCGGCGTGACCGCGTCGCGCAGGTTCTCCATTTCAAAGACGTATTGTGGGGGGAACATGTCAGGGCGGATGGATATCAACTGACCCAACTTGATGAAAGCTGGACCCAGTTCCTCGAAGGCTTCGCGCAGCTGCTGGGCAAAAATCTCACGGCGGCGGCCAAGCGGCACGAACCCAAAACGCGCACGGGCAGCCGCCCGCCACCAGCGTTTCGTAATGACCCGAACTATCTGGCGCCGACGACGCGCGCGACGAATGCGGTGTGCGCGGCTAAAAGAATCGGAATGTGAAGCCATGGTCATGGCACCCACCTCCTTCCCATCAAAGTTTCGCGGCGATGGCGTCCAGAGCGGCGCCCATTGACTCCAGTCGTCCGCGCAGTTCCGCGACCTCGAAACGCAGCTCGGTGACCGCTTGAATGGCGGGGCTGTCTTCTTCGGTCAGCGAAGCGTCGGTGCCGTTCGTCAGTTCATCCTTCAGCACCTCTTTTTTCGCGTCAATCATCGCCGCCAGCCCGTCCACAAAAGCGCCCCGGTCGCTGGCCATTTGTCCTTGTGTCGTCTGCTCCCCCCGCGCGATGGCGGCCTTCAGCCCCTCGTCTGCGGTTTCGTGCAGCAGCTCCCATGCGGTCAGGAATTTCATTACGTCAGTGTTCGTCAACATGGCCGTTCCTCCTCACTCTCTTCGCGCTCCCTCTTCGCGCTCCCGGTTCCTTTTCGAAGTGAGTGGACGAAGTCCAGCCTGTCCCGGGCTTGACCCGGGATCCATACCCGAAACCGTTTCCGGCCTGGAAACCCTGCAGTGATGGACCCCCGGTCAAAGCCGGGGGCAGGCTCACTCCTCACTCCTCACTCCTCCTCCTCTTACTTGCCCAACGCCAGCAAACGCTGCGCTTCCGCGTCGCTGATTGACCAAACCAGACTGCACATTTCCATTTCCTCGGCGTCTCTGTCGGGATTATTCAGCGTCAATTCTGCCACGTACCTTGCCTCTGTGTCGAAATCACGTGCCAGCGCCGCGCCAAAGATATCCAGACCTTGCAGATAAGCCTTGCGGGAGACTACGTAAAAGTCGTATCTGTCGTCAGCTTCGCCCTGGAAGGGAACCCGCAGTGAAATGAGGGCTTCTCCCGATTCGCCCGCATCACTGCCGAGTGCGTCACCGCCGGGGTCTTTGCTTGCGTTGTTGTTCGTTAGCTGCTGTGTTTCGTACACCGCCAGCACATTGTTTTCCTGAACCAAAGATTGTGGTGACGCCAGTCCTGCAACAATCTGGTCGCGAGCTTTACGGGACAGAAATTCAGTGGTTTGGGGCAGATATTCGTCGTTGACCTGCAGGTCAATCTTCAGATTGCTCAAGCCCTGTGTACTGGATATAGTCAGGTTGAAATTGTTCAATTGCGCCAGTGAAGTAGTTTCGTTCGATTTCTCCGGTAATGGTCTGGTGGCGAAAAGCAACCCGTAGCGTTCCTGAGTATCCAAGGTTTGGTATTCCGCCACGATGTTCGCCCATGTCTCTTGAGTCAGTTGCGTTGCCTTAGCAGAGCCGGAAACCATCTGTCCGGGCACAAGAAAAATGCCCTGAATACTTACCACTTCTTTTTCCGTCGGCAGACTGAGTATGGCATCAAACAGTTCGGGTGAATCTATTAAGGCAAGGGCAAAAGGGCTGGATTGCCCCTCGCTGTCAGATTCGACCAGCAGGCGGCGTTCGCTGCGTCCACCCTTGGTTTTAATCTCCACCAAAGAGTAGTTGGCATCGCTGTCATATACTGACGACCAGCGGTCAGTGTCTTTGCCAGCTAACTGTCTGGCAATCGCGCTCAGAACCGCCGAATCGCTGATACGCGTGCGGGATAACACCAGTTCAGCGTAGTCCACGTTGTTTTCGCTTTCCTCCTCACCCTCGCTGTCCCAAAATATCTCCCCAGAGCCGTCTGTATGGTAATAGGAGGTATCTATCACGCGTACCCAGGCGATGTCGTCAGCTCCCGGTCGAAACCCGGTCTCGTAGCGCACATCCAGAGCTGCGACAGCCCAAAACGCCCAGGTAATCGCAATCACCAGGCCAAACGACGGCAGGGCGCGTGCCAGCGATTTCCAGCTTTTGGTTGTCAGCAGCTCAAAGACGCAAAAGGCGATGGCTGACAAAGTCCCCAGCAGTATTATAATGGGCCACAGTTCAGCGTAGGACAGCACGTACAGCGTCCCCGTGTTCAGGCTTACCGTTGCCACAATTCCCAGCGCTGGCACCAGCGCTACGCAGACCCGGTAGACCAGCTGCATACTGCGCGAAGGCGCGCTTTTGTCAGCGTCCTCGCTGCGACGATGCACGAACAACCACAGGCCGACAGCTCCCAGTACCACTGTCAAGGCCAGGGTATACAGCATGTTGTCGGCGCGCGCAATAGCGCCACCAGCGATATTTGATTCGCTAAAGACCGAAGGCAGCATAAACAAGGTGTTACTCAGCCGCAGGTTAAACAGCCCCACCTGCGATGAGGGCAGATTAGGCACCCCGGCCGCCACCGTCGAGGCAAACAGCGACGACACGTAACGGGGGAAACAAACAATCAAGATAGTCACCACAATGTTGGACAGCAGGGTGCCGGTTACCGTCATCGCCAGCGCGGTCGCCACGCACAAATACAGCGCGCCACAGCCCAGAAACGCAATCATAATCGGGATACTGGCCAGAACAATGTGCGCCCCCATCAAGGCATACAGCCCGGTGCTGACTCCAATCGCGACCACTACCGTTCCCACAAGCCAACTGGCAATGGCCGCCAAAAAACTCAACCACAGCGACACGCGCGTAGGGGGCAGTCCGTGATAAAAGTCACTGCGATTGCGCGCGTTGCCAAAGTTAAACAGGCGCAAACTTAGCACAATCGGCGCGACATACACGTAGAGTATCGCAAAACCGACCAGCCCAATCATCTCAATCGACTGGCCGTCAAAGGGGTTTCCGGAATCACTCAGCCAGCCCACAATCGGAATCAAGGCGTTCAGCACCACCGTCACGATCCCCAGCAGCAGCGCGGGCAGCTTCAGTTGCGCCAGCCCTTCGCGATACAGGCCGACCGAAAACAGAGCTTTACGCGTAGGTGTAACTTCACTCATTTATCCAGCACCTCCCCAAAATGGTAGCCAATCGCTTCCATTTCAAACAAGAACACTTCTTCCAAGGTCAGGGGCAACACTTCGACTAACGCCGGAGACGGAGTGAGTACGTCCAGGGCAGCGACAGCCGCCTCCCGGTCGCCGCGGACTATCAAATTTGCGACCCGCCCCAGACTACTGAAGTTCACCAAATTCAGCTGCGCCGGTGCGAACAGCGCGGCGTCCAGGGAAGGCGGGCTGTCTGCCCCGAAAGCGACTTGCAGCTTGAAGAGCTGCGTGTTCAGGTCGGCCATTTCGGACTCGAAGATAATGCCGCCTTGATGCAGCAGCGCCAGCTGGTCGCAGGTGTCCTCCAGCTCGCGCAAGCTGTGACTGGATATGACGGCGGTCGCCCGGCGGTCTATGACGTCGGTATAAATCAGCTTGCGTACCAGATTGCGCATGATGGGGTCCAGGCCGTCAAAAACTTCGTCCATCAACAGCCAGCGGGGACGCCGGGACAGCGCCAAAATGATGGCGGCCTGGCGGCGCATACCCTTGCTGAAAGTATTCAAGTTGGCATACGGGTTCAGCCCGAACAGTTCAATCAGCTCGTTCAGCCGCGCCTGGTCAAAGCCGGGAAAGGAGTTGCGGTACAGCCGCGCCATAGTGCTAAGGTTAGCCTGCGGCAGGAAATACAGCTCGTCGGGTATCAGGGCAATCTGCGCCTTAATCCGGGGGTTTTCCCAGACAGGCTCGCCGCCTATGGTCAGCTCACCGGCTTCGGCGCGATAAATGCCCGCAATCAGGCGCAGCAGCGTTGACTTTCCGGCTCCATTGCTGCCAATCAACCCATAGACAACTCCTTCTGGCACGGTGGCCGTCAGGGAGTCCAGCGCCGTGGTCTTGCCAAAGCGTTTGGTCAGTGTCGTGGCCTGTATCATGCCTGACCTCCTTTCGTGACAGCGGCCTGTACCGTGTCAAGTAGTTGTTCTTGAGTGATACCGGTCTGCACAAGCTCACTCATGCTGTGCTGCAGTTCTGCCAGCCGTTCCTGTCCTCTCGTGGCGATAATGCCGCGAGCGTCGGGGCTGACAAACCGGCCCACTCCGGCAACGGCGTAGGTAATGCCCGCCGCCTCCAGTGAAGTGTAGGCTTTCTGAATCGTATTGGGATTGATGGCCAGCTCCAGCGCCAGGGTACGCACTGACGGGATTTGTTCGTCGGCACCCAAAGCGCCCGTGGCCACCAGCCGGCACAGTTCGTCGGCAACCTGCTGCCAGGCTGGGCGGGGCGACTGTCGGTCTATCGATATGAGCATTTATTCACCTTCCTTTACGCGCTCGTCATGTGCTGCTTGTCAGGCATAGTGTACTGCCTGTACTAGTACAGTATACACAACGTTACCATTCTGTCAACCAGCAGAAGTGAGTACGCCCATCTTCAGCAAAGACCCACATAAACACTGCAGGACGGGCATGGTTTGCCCGCCGCCATGCCTGCCGCAGAACGGCATACCAGCCCTTTTGCCCGCCATTCTCAGGCTTGAACCGAGAATCCAGAGACTCGCATGACCTGTAAGGCTTGAAGCGCCAAGGTCTATAATGGTGCAATGAACAATCTATTCACCTATGGCATTGACGAATACCCGGCGCTGATGGACAGCCTGGGACAACCGACGTTTCGCGCCGGGCAACTGGCGCGTTGGCTGTGGCAGCGTGATGCTGCTGGATACGACGCAATGACTGACCTGCCGAAAGAACTGCGCGCGCGCCTGGCCTCCGCAGCTCCGTTGACGCGTGCGCACGTTGCGACCCGACAGGTCGCGCGCGATGGCACTCGTAAATATCTACTTGCTTTTGCCGATGGCGTGAGTGTCGAATGTGTTGGCATTCCGGGACGCGACGGGCGTCTGACGGTCTGCGTTTCGACGCAGGCCGGATGTGCGCTGGGCTGTGTGTTCTGTGCAACAGGACAGGGTGGCCTGACCCGTGACCTCTTGCCAGGCGAGATTGCTGAACAGGCTGTTGTCGTCGGTCGCGACTTCCAGCGACGCGTCAGTCATGTGGTGACCATGGGACAGGGTGAACCCTTTCTGAATTACGACGCCACATTGTTGGGCTTGCGCATTATCAACGCGACAGACGGTTTGGGCGTGGGAGCGCGCCACATTACCCTGTCAACCGCCGGCATTATTGCCGGTATTGAACGCCTGGCCAATGAACCCGAACAGTTCACGCTGGCCGTATCGCTCCACTCGGCCATACAAACACAGCGCGATGAACTAATGCCGGGGCTGCGGGGGCAGAGCCTTGAGCGGCTGCATACTGCTTTGGCCCAGTACTACGAGCATACCCATCGTCGCCCCAGTCTGGAATACACCCTGATTGCGAGGCAAAGCGATACTGACGCGCAGTTAGACGCTCTGGCAGATTTTGCCCGCAGTCTGGGCGCTCACGTCAACCTCATCCTCCTCAACAAAATGCCAGCTAACACGAATCCCATAGGGGATGATGCTCCGCAGCGTCCCGTTGGTACTCCACAACGGTCCACCTATATCCCACTGTCCGAAAACCACGCAAACGAAATCTGCGCGCGCTTGCGTACTGCCGGGGTGGAAGCAACGCTGCGTGCCAGCCGTGGTGCTGACATCGACGCCGCCTGTGGCCAACTTGCCGCAAGATGAGACCTGCGCAGTTTCGAAAATTAAGCGAATAAGGCCAGGAAGTGTTCAAATTGCAGCTTGAAACCATGAACAGGAGCGTTATAATAAAAGAGACCGAGACAGGCGCTGCTATTTGGCAGCGGCGCCTGAACCCCTCGGTTTACATTACAAGGGGCGAAGCGACCGTTGCTCACGCGACGGTCGCTTCACCAATTACCGCGTGTATCTAAAAATCAGAACAAGCAGCAGTAAGACGATGATTACTTCATACATCCTACCACCTCCTGTACGTATGCCCTTGCACGTCAGTAGACGCAGAGCTTCGCCTCGGTACCAGACCGGGTCGTCAGGAGGAATCCAGAAAACGACCGCTTAAGCAGCGACCTGTCTCGCAAGAACCACCCTATCACAGTACCCGGACATGACAAGACCCCAATCGGTCTTATCCACCGGGTTTTCCAAATCTGTGGAAAACTGCAGGTCAATTGTGCAAAATTCCCCCAAAACTCTTAAGATTTGTTTAAGATTTATTTCAGGTTTTCATAAGAATCCATAAGTGAGTACGTCCAGGACAGAACGGTTGTGCCATCCTGTCGTCGGCACCAGCAGGAAACGCCGGTAAGTTGGCAAGCCAACTTACCCTACAAGTCACCTGCATCTCTTTACACTGTGACAAGTCAAATGTAGGGCAAGTTGACTTGTTCAACTTGCCGCTTCTTGCCAGCGGGTTGCTTGTCACCAACTTACTATCGTATTCCCCTGCCAAAATTTATCTAAAAATTTTTTGAAATACCTATTAACTTCCCATAGCTGGTCCACAGGTTTGTGTAACGGCAAAGAGGCGAGAATGAATTACCAATAAAGCGGGGAGGATGGACGTACTCACTCCTCTCCAATTTTTATTTCATATGTTGGAAAAAAGTAGGGGTCGGGGTGGTATTTGAGTGCAGAAAGATTCCGGCAGCATGCGAAGCGTAGTAGCCTACGCGAGCATGATGACGGGAGCTTTATGCGCCAAATACCACCACCGATGGAGCGGGCGACGGGACTCGAACCCGCAACAACCAGCTTGGGAAGCTGGTGCTCTACCGTTGAACTACGCCCGCGCCTCTCTTACGCCGCAAATAGCCCAAATAGTATACCATCAGACTATGCTTGATTTTCAGTTCACCATAATCACCGGGCACTATGGGGTGGGCAAGACTAACCTGGCGCTGAACCTGGCGCGCGACGCTGCTCTGTCCGGGCGAGGGCAGGTAATGCTGGTTGATTTGGACATCGTCAATCCCTATTTTCGGTCGTCAGACTACCCCCAACTGCTGGATGATTATGGTATCCGTTTGGTTGCGCCGACCTTTGCGCGCACGACTTTGGAAAGTCCGTCGTTGCCGGCGGCGGTGTCGGCGGCGTTTGACCACGCGGGCCCGGTGTTTTTCGATGTGGGTGGCGATGACGATGGCGCAACGACACTGGGGCGCTATCGCAACGAAATCCAGACTCGCGCCGCAACCTTGAGGGAAAATCCGAACGGCTACGCCTTTCTCTATGTCGTCAACCGCTATCGCAATCTGTCTACCACCCCGACCGAAGCGGTTCTTCTGTTGCGTGAAATCGAGGCCGCTTGTGGTCTGACTGCTACCGGTATCGTGAACAACTCGCACCTGCAGATTGAGACGACGCTGGATGTGGTGGCTGCCGCTGCCGACTTTGGCGTTGCAGTTGCGCGTCTGGCACGGTTGCCGCTGGTGGCGACCACTCTACCCGCTGCGCTGATGGACGCTGCTGCGACCGATACGCGTCTGGCACAGGCGCCGGGCGGCGCGGCGACCCTTGGCGAACTGCTGCCTATTCAGACTTTGGTGACGACACCGTGGTCATAGCGAACGCGTCCAACCCGACCCCGTCCCCACAGCCGACCCCGTCCCCGCAACCCACGCCGCGGGCGCCTTCGTCCCCGCAACCCACGCCGCGGGCGCCTTTGTCGCCACAACCCCCTCCCCTTGATGTGCTGATTGACACCGTGCTTGCCCATGGCGCAGAGCGGTATCGCGACTTCCCCTGGCGCAATACGACTGACCCCTATGCCGTCCTGGTCAGCGAAGTCATGCTCCAGCAAACCCAGACCTCCCGCGTCCGCCGCTATTTCGAGGCCTGGATACGCCGCTTTCCCACTATCGACGCGCTGGCCGCCGCCGCGACCTCCGACGTTTTGGCCGCCTGGCAAGGCTTGGGCTACAACCGTCGCGCGCTGGCCTTGCACACGGCTGCCACTATCGTCAGCGAGTGCTTTGGTGGCGTCCTGCCCGACACGACCGATGAGCTGCGGAATCTGCCCGGCATTGGCCCGGCCACGGCCGCCGGTATTCTGGCTTTCGCGCACAACCGCCCGGCTGCCTATCTGGAGACCAACGTCCGTGCCGTCCTGTTGCACGAAGTTTTTCCCGACCGAGACGGCGTGCCCGACCGTGAATTGTTTTCTCTGTTAGTACAATTGAGTGAGCGCGTCCATGCCCGACAAATTGGCGCGCGCCAGTGGAACTATGCACTGCTCGATTACGGCGCGCACCTAAAAGCGACGCTGCCAGTCAATCCCTCGCGACGCAGCAAACACCACAGTCGCCAGTCGCCGTACGAGGGTTCGCGACGCCAAAAGCGCGCGCGCTTGCTGGAAGCAGTATTGGCAGAATCCGGACAGACGACCGCAGACCTTGCTCGTGCCTGTGGTTTTGACCTCGCCATTGTCGAAGATGTGTTGGGTGACTTGCAGCGTGAAGGCTTCATCCACACAGAAAATAACCGTTGGTTCTCCTGAAAATGTCACAACATCGTCATGCCGGGATAAGACCTCGGTATCTCGCGCGCTGCGATCGATGTGCGAACTGTCTTAAGCCTGACCTCGTGCAGTGATACACTTACTTCTTATGAAGGATGAGACTGTGAATGATTTACAACCTGCTGTCCCAGAGACACCGGACACCGCTGAACTTCGTGACGATTCGGGCTTGATTGACGTTCGTGTTGATCACGACCGTGCCATGCGTTGTGGTCTGCCCGAAGTCATTTTTGCCCAAAACAAGACGTCTCA
>JAIRWZ010000060.1 GCA_031268615.1 Actinomycetes bacterium
GTCCAGCAAAAACGTAATCGCCATATGCCACAACTTCCGAAAGGTCATCAACGTTAATAACTGAAGTGGAACTTTTTTCATATGTGGGAATTGATTTTGATGCTGACCGAGATTCGGAACAGCCCGCTACAATTAACGCAAGTGTGCAGATAAGAACATAAACTGATAGATGTCGAGTTCTGATGGTCCCATTATTCATAAGTAGCACCCCCTACATTCTGCCGACTTGGTTGCACCAATAGGCATAATCATATGATTCTTTGTCGTTCTTGCTCAACTTGTCACCATCAAGACTGGTTGCGTGCATAATGTCAGTTTTGCTGGAATTGTGACTTAACCCAAGAGCATGGCCGATTTCATGTGCGGCAACTTCAATACGATTATGTTCACTAAGGCTGCTCATATAATACGAATTGAACTTTAATGTTCCGGAAGGTGATGTAATGGCAATCGAACCATCTTTTTTTGAATAATGAGACATCGTTACATCATTCACGGTCTTGCTAGTATCTTTTCTAATAACACCTTTTTTGTATGCATTCCACCACCCTACCGCAGTTGTAACACTAACTACATATTTGGAGTTATTGGTGTAGTCAAGATGCTCTCCTGAGTCCATCAAGTTCCAAATATTAACAGCAACTTTCGCTTGGGCAACCTGAGCAACTCCAAAAATGCAGAGTAGTGCAATACAGATGAACGTAGTCAACTTACGCAAACAGGTATTGGTCATATTCGACACCTCCAGTAAGATTGGAGAATCTTTTTTCGAACCGTGCTGCACATCCATAAATCCCACTCCATTCTGTCGGAACCATGTCCCACATTCATCTTAACATAACAATTTAATCGCGCTGTAGCGAGTTCCCATCGCGTACCCCAAGATTGCGAAGTTATTCTGTGCAAGTAGCTAATATGCCCATAATAGTTTGCCACTGAGCGCGGTTCCAACATTGACTCATTGTGCCCGCCAGAACTTAGCAAGACAGCTAGGGGATTCGAAGCCATGAGGGCTGAACGCGACTATAGGAGCATTCAGGGGCGAACGAAGCGAGGCCTTAGCGAATTGCGCGAAGCGCAAGGCGCGCGAATCCCTCCTCCTCCGCAGAGTTTTTCTAGCCCATTTACCTGCTATTTTGTCTTATCGCTTCCTGTTTTTGGGGACAATCTGGGGCGGATTGTGCGCAGCGTAAGACATGCGAATCCCTGGACGTTGGGGCAGACACAACGCTTTGCTTTGGCGCAGGGGTCTACTCTTGTTCTTTGTCCTGGGCTGTGGCGGTTTTTGCTTTTCTGGGGTTCTTGGGGAACCATCCCTTTTCGACTCGTTTGCGCTGCTCAAATAGTTCCGGAATAGACCAAAGAAACGAGAAACCCAGCACGGCGCAGAGCGATGACCACATCTCAGAGGCGACGAACAGCGAGACAGCCGCACAGATGACGCCGCCCACCAGAAAAAGTGGCCAGGATTTTATACCGAAATGGTATTCAGCCTTGATGACTACCGGGTGAAAAATACCAATAATGCAAAACGATGCCAAACCAACGACAAGGCCTGTAAAATTGATATGTATATCGACACCCATGACGACCTCATTGTATCAAATGCCTTCCAAAAGAACTATCGGCACGGTCTCGTGGAATTGTTAGATATGCCCTAATGTGGCATACTGGGAAGGACAGTTTGCGAACTGCCTTTTTTTAGAACTACCAGTTAGCAATAGGTAACCTGCCCTGACAACGTCCCCGCAAAGGAATATGCCCTATGGAAAAACAGGCCCTCCTGCAAGCACAGACCGTTCAGTCAACTATGCTCCTTGCCCTCTATGGCAGAGCCAAGGCCAGTCGTATGTTCCCTGACATCCTAAACGATGCCGAAGCGATAGATATCGTGGACACTATGGATTACGACTTCACCGAGATAGACAAATCCTTTGGAACAGAATACGCCAGCCTGTGCTGTCTGCTGCGCGCCAAACGGCTGGACGAACGCTGCCACACCTACCTGCAGCAACACCCAAATGGCACGGTTATAAATCTGGGAGCCGGACTTGACACAACCTTGAGCCGCATAGACAACGGTTCTGTCTACTGGTACAACATAGACCTGCCGGACTCGATAGCCTACCGACACCAGTACATTGCCGCACCCGAACGCTGCACCGACATTGCTAAGTCTGCCTTCGATTACACTTGGTTTCCCGAAATAGAAACGCTTGACGATAGCGTGTTTGTCCTCGCAGGGGGACTGTTCTATTACTTTGAGGAGGCTCAGGTGCGAGAACTCATCAGCCGTATGGGAGAACACTTTCCCAAAGGTGAGATATTTTTTGACGCACAGTCAAAAACAACAGTAAGAATCTCTAATCGTATCGTGCGCAAAACGGGCAACACCAGTTCTGAAATGCACTTTTACGTGAACAACCCGCGCGAATTGAAAAACTGGTCGCCACATATCCGCACAATCGAAAGCATTCCATTTTTCGCCGGCCTCTGGAAAGAACGCCGTTTCAAACTGTCCTCAAAGATAAATATGTGGGGCTTCGACACCCTGAAAATGGGGAAACTTATCAGCATCCAATGGGGATAGACCCCGCCGAAATGTATCCGCCAAAATACATCCGCTGAAATAGGCGCGCAGCAATATATCCAGAACTAATATATCCAGAACTACTTTTGGGTGGGAGACGGAACCGTCTCGGAAATTACTCCGTAGCCCTCACGGGGATGAATGTGGGCTACAACATTGTCTGCGGCGAACAGCGCCACTAACAGCCCCGCCAGCGTGAGACGCCACTGCCGTGGGATACGATTCAACAAACTGTCTGCTAACGGCGCTGCCAGATAAATAGCTGTGCAGCAGCCCAATCCGAAAACAATCAGTCCTTCCAGACAAGTACGTCCCTGGATATTGAAAAAATAACCGGTATAATCCCAGTATTTTAGATGTATGCTATCCCATAAAAAGGTTGCGGCAGCGTATTCAATGACGCCGCACACCAGCATTGAGAGAAAAAAGGTGGCCAGCGGGTGTTCGCGTACCCGCCGCAGCAACACCAGAACAGCCACGCCACCTGCACCGTAAATGGGCAACCATGGTCCATAGAGGGTACCCCGATTTATGAATCGTCCTAACGACACGATACACAGAGAGCTTTCATACAACCACCCGATGAACGAAAACACAAAAAACAGCAGCAGCAAGTTCAGCACGGTATAATCACGTCGCCAATTGGCTCGCGAAGTGAGCGCCACCCCAAACCCAGACCTGAACCCAGATGTGGACACCGGAACCACAATACCGGGTAATAACCCAGCAGCCGCCGCGTCGCCGGAATGCGCAGCCAACCAACCGGAACGCAGCTCCTCATACAGTCTGGTATGAGCAGCATAGCGATAAGGGTTAACCCACACGTACAACAAAATCCCAAAGCTAAAGAACCCAAGCAAATCCCAAAGCGCAAAACTAAGGTCAAACAAGAAATAGCGCCACTTGTTGCCACGCATCATTTTCTGGCTCAACCTCAGAGCCGCGCGTGCGCCAATACCAGGATTTTCCGCCAGAATCTGCCCTGTCAAAATATATGCGTAATACTTTACCGGCAGCATAACGACCGTCGGTGACCACACCAGCAGCCACAGCAGTTTCCACAACGCTGTTCGGGCGCAACACCAGACCCGTCGCTGTTGCCACACAAACAACACCCGTGAAATTGGCGCCTGATAACCTGCACCGCCAACTTCGTTTTCCTGGAAAAACCGCAGGACCCCGACACGTAAACTTTCACGCACAAGTATTACGAAGGCAAAACTCAGGACCAGACCGCTCACCATCAGTATCGTCCTCGACAGGCGATGATGAAACACCGCCGCATTAACTGCACGCAGCAACGCCGCGCTCAAGCCCCCTGACTGCCGACTGCTGCGGTACAGTCCAGAAATCACTCCGGCAGTCGAATCATCGCCAATAGAAGTCGCACGCTTTATCCGCGTCGCTGTCGTCTCCGCTCCCCGCAGCACCCGCAACGCGCCAGTCGCGCCGGTCGCCTTAAAGACATTCTCCAGCACTTCGGCAGGCAGCACCGTCACGTCCTGTACGCTGACGACACCCGTGACCACAACGCTTGCCAAAATGCCCACCACCAGGCAGGCGGCAAAATTGCGCCGCAGCGCCTGACGCCCCGCCCGTTTTATCTCTTTACGCACAAATCGCATATATACATGGTATCCGACCAGAAGTGAGTAGTGAACCTATCCCCGGCTTGACCGGGGGTTCAAACCAGCAAGCAATAAAAGGGGGCATGAAAACCGTCCCGGTCAAACCGTACGATTCGCTCACAATTTCGGGACTTGACTGGCAGGAATGCGAAAACTGACGGTAGTGCCCACGTCTACCGTGCTGTCAATCTTGAGCTTTGTGTCAGCGCCATAGTAGCCGCGCAGACGGTCGGCAACATTTTTGAGCGCAATGCCTAAGCCTCCACTCGCCCCCAGCCGAACGGATTCACCAACACCCTCATGGCCATCGGTTGCGCTATGTACCTCCGCAAGGTCCATCCCGACACCGTCATCGGTGACCTTAAATATCCAGTCCCCGGTCTGGGCGCACTCACTCACCTGTACTTCTATTGTCAGGGGGCTGCCGTCGGGTCGCATGCCGTGCGCAATGCAGTTTTCAACCAGCGGTTGCAGCATGAACGACGGCATGGGAAGACCGGCCAGGCGTCGGTCAACGTTCAGGTCCAGATGAACGCGGTCGCCAAAGCGCGCCTGCTCCAGCTCGAAATACTGC
Organism: Actinomycetes bacterium; assembly: GCA_031268615.1. GTDB lineage: Bacteria > Actinomycetota > Coriobacteriia > WRKU01 > WQUG01 > JAIRWZ01. The sequence continues at coordinate 4,793 of JAIRWZ010000060.1, forward strand.
AGCAGAAATTCCAGCTCCAGTTCCAGCGTGATGGGCTCGTCACCATGCTGTAGCGTGCGGCGGTAAAACGCCGCGAACTGGCGCAACAGGTGGCGCGCGGCGTCTGAATCCGTGCGGATGTAGGAACCGATGGTGTTCAGCGTATTGAACAAAAAATGCGGGTTGATCTGCGCTTGCAGGGCTTTCAGTTCCATTTCCGTAACCAGAGCAGCCTGTTCCTGCAGGCGATGGATTTCCAACTGGGTAGACAGCAGGCGGGCCAGACCCTCGGCGGCGGCCAGTTCAGTTTCCGTTAATGCGCGCTCGTTGGTGTAATAGTATTTCAGCGTACCGACGGCGCGCCCGTCAACCTCCAAAGGCACGATGATAGCGGCGTGCAGCGGACAGTCCTCGTGGGGGCAGCCAATGTCCTTTTTCGTGCCGATGACTTCGGCGCGGTTCTGGTCCAGCGCCCGGTGTGTGGCACGGGTGACGATGGGGCGGACGGCGCCATGGTGGTCAGCTCCCACGCCAGCAAAGCCCAGAACCTGTTGGTCATTGGTGATGGCAACGGCGGCGACATCATCGGTATCGGCAAGTATTATTTCGCTCACCGCTTGCGCGATGTCAGGTGTCAGGCCGCCGCGCAGAAAGGTTGCCGTAGCGCGTGCGATAGCCAGTGTGCGGTCAGATTCCACCGCGCGCAAGTGATCGGGACGCTGCAGAATGTGACCGATAGCAAGCACCGTCGCTGTCACCGCCAGACCAACGATTGTCACCGCAATGACCCAGCGTGGCCAGCCGGCCAAAAGCGCAACGACGGCCGAGCCCGCCAACACCAAAATGGCCAGAAAAGCGGAGACGTCCATGCCATCCATGCGAGCGACCCCTATCAGGCGCCCCCGTGCCCGGTTAGGTGGGCGAAGGTCAAACGGCTGCGACTGCGATGGCGTCGTGGTCGTATGGCTATCCCGCGCCACCGCCACCGCCTCCCCCGCCGCCGCCTCCACCACCGGAAAAACCGCCGCCAAACCCACCGGCAGACGACATGGTCGAGCCCGCAATAGCCGCAGCCTGTGCCGCCGTAATAGCGCCCAAGGTGTCGTTGAAAGCCTGTGCCGGACTGTGGTGCGGTCCGTAAATCCCCGCGTACAACCACCAACCGGTGACCCCCAGCGCTGGGTCCTCGGCTACCTGTGGCAGCGTAACTTTCAGGTCACGAGCGACCTGGTCGGCTATGCCAAATACCGTGGCCAGTACCAAAAACCGTTTCCAAATAACAAGGGAGGTCGGTGGCGCCTCGTGCAGACGCGAAAAGTCGCGCAGATAGTTATGGATGCCGCGATAATATTGGTACAATTCGTGTCCCTCGCGCGTGCGGCGACGCATGAAAATCGTCATGGTGACACAGGCAATGGCCGATATCAGACCCGCACCTACACAAATCCAGGCGCCAACCGTAAAGGCTCCGACAGCGGCCGCAGCGCCGACCACTGCAGGAATCAGCGGCAGAAAACGCAGCGCTTCGCTGGTGGAATCCAACAACCCGCGCGTTTGCGTCTGCGCAACGGCCTGGTCAGTCCAATCCTTCATTTCTCGCGCATACGATTCGCGATGTTTCTCCGCGTATGCTTTCAAGGTATCAAAGGTAAAGGCCGGCCCAATGCGCGCGAACACATCAAAGAGCTGCGCATCCACCGGGTCAAGCGTCGCACGCCGGTCCCCGCGCGGACGGAATTCATAGTCTCGTTTTGCTTTCTTTTCGCGCCCGAACAAACCCTTTTGGGGAATGGATATTTCAACCATACCAATAGCGCCCACGTCACAAAGATTCATCAGCGTCGCCACAATGTCGTCAGCCTTGACCTGCCCCAGCCGCCACAGCGCACCTACCAACGCCGGCGGCAGGTCAGGCCGCGGGTCCTCCCGCCAATACGTCCCGGCAAAAGGCGGCTTATTATCGAATTCCTTCCCATACCGACGAAACAACAGGACATACGTCAGCAGTGTCAGAACAACCGTTGCGACGGTCCCCACCGTATTTATGAGTAAGCGCGTCCATTCCAGCCGCCGTTGTTCCGCTGCATAGTTTTCACGGTACTGCTCACGCTGTTCGTTGGCCTCGTTAGCCCACGCTTCTTCTTCGTCCATTACCTCTTGTCGGTGATTGCCACTGATTGGCGTGACCGTCGGAAACCATTCCCGTGGATAGAGTACGCGTGCCTCGACAAAAGTTTCAGCCGGAAGGTCGTTGACGGCCAGCGCCACACTGCCTTCGTCGGCAATGGTCACCTCACCCCACAGTGGTCCGTGCGCCCAAGCGCGAACTGCGTCCTTCGCTGTGGCAATGCCAGAAGGAGGCAGGATATCTACTTTGACCTCGGCGGTTGGGTTCTCCCATTCGTCGCCGATGAACTGCCAGTACAAATCAGCACAGTCGTCGTATACCTGAACGACAGAGGAAAGTTCGTAGCCCAGCGTATAGGTTACTGAAGTGTCTTCGGCGTTGAAGAAAGCAGTGATTCGGTAACGGTCGCTGCCTTCGCTTTGAACCATATAGGTGCCTGACGCCTCTGTCTCATCGGAATCGTAGCGCAATTGCACCGGATCCTGACCTTCTGTTTGTGCGGTCAGTTGCGTGATTGAAAAATCTGTTTCGCCAAAGGGCACGACCCAGTACACGAAACGATAGCTGTCCTCAAAGTCAAACGTGCGTTTCTCGGTGACGCTCATCGAGGCGTCGGCGTTCAGCTGTGCGTGGATAGTGACTTTCGGCATCTCGTAGGACTTCGCCTGTACTATACGGGGAGCAAGCAGGAGTAGCAGAGCGACCATGACCACCCCTGCTGTCGCTGTCATGCTTAGGCTTGGCTTCCGGGCCATCCTCAGGCTTGACTTGAGAGTCCAGCCCCACGGTTTCTGCCTCTTGACTGGATTTTTGCGCGCCCGGAAATGACCCTGGTTACAGGGATGATAACGCTGCCAGATATGGACGTACTCACTTCTTTTCATTGTCTGCGCTCCTTGAAAAAAGTTTGCAGTAGGGCGGCTGCTTCATCGGCGAGAATTCCGCTCGCCACGTCAAAGCGATGGTTCAGCCGGGCGTCGTCATGCAAGTCGTAAAGGCTGCCCAGCGCACCAGCTTTGGGATCGGGCGTGCCGTAGACGCAGCGTTTGACGCGCGCTTGGTGCATGGCGCCGGCACACATCGGACAAGGCTCCAAGGTCGCGTACACCGTGCAGTCCGACAGACGCCAGCGCTCCAGCGTGTGGGCGGCGTCGCGAATGGCCAGCAGTTCGGCGTGGCCCGTGGGGTCGGCATTGCGTTCGCGCCGATTGCTGGCGGTGGCCACGACCGCGCCTGTGCCGTCAACGACAATCGCGCCGATAGGGACTTCACCGTGATAGGCGGCGTCGCGGGCGGCGTCCAGCGCAAGGCGCATGTAGTCTGCGTCGTTCATGCTTCTACTATACCGCTACCCATGAGGTTCAAGCTACCGGTGTTGTTTCGGGGCGCATTTGCAAAAAACCATTTTCCCCAAATTCTCCCCCAAACAAGGGGGAGAGAAGCAAGAATAGCAGGTAGATGGGGTATGAAAAGTTCTGGCGGAGAGCCAGGGATTTACGCATCTTGTGCTTCGCACAACCTGCGGAGACCTCGCTTCGCTCGCCCCGAAACAGTCCTTAGGGACTGTTTCGCCCTCTCGGGTTCAAATCCCAAAAAGATTTTGCTAATAGATGGCGGAGAGCCAGGGATTTGAACCCTGGATACGGCTCTAAACCGTATACGCGCTTAGCAGGCGCGCGCCTTCAGCCACTCGGCCAGCTCTCCGCATCGTGCCACTTCGGCGCATAAAAGAATACCACAGATGGAGCCAGCTGCCGGACTCGAACCGGCGACCTACTGATTACAAGTCAGTTGCGCTACCAGCTGCGCCAAGCTGGCTCAAGGCAACAGTATAGCACCTGGCAAAGGTTGGGGCGACAGCGAAACGATATATCGCTACTGGCCATCTCGGATTTTTTTCAGCAGCACGCGGGCTTCGGGACTAATACGTTCAATGATTGTGCTGTGTGACGACGGCACGTCACGATCGCGTTCATATTCGCGGTAGGCGAAGTGCAGGCTTTCAGCAAATTCTACCGCGCTGCGACGGATAACCCCAGCACCCAGCGAAGTCCATTGTACCGCCGCGTCACTACTCACGATTTCGCAGCTGACCGCGTCAGCGCCGCTCTGTTTAGCCAAACGCTCGATGACCGAATCTGCCGTCTTTCCGTAGGAGGAAAACAGCACCGTCACCCCCAGAATGTCTTCCGGGTCGCGTTCGGGCTGCGGGTTGTGTGTGCCATCGAAGACGACGGTAACCTGAAACTCCGGTTTAACGAATGACGCAATGTCAGAAATCAAGGCATCCCGTGCCGAATCCCATTCTCCCGCCTTCGCCAGCGAAGCATACGGCTCCGCCTGAAAAATCACGTTATAGCCGTCAATTATGAGGTGTTTCATAATTTTGCCGAAGGTACTCATACATCAGCGCCGTTGCAGCTTGAGCGACATTGAGGGATGACACCTTGCCTTGTTGCGGCAACTTTATCAAGAAATCACAGGTCTCGCTGACCAAACGCGAGAGTCCGGTGTCCTCTGCTCCCATAACCAGTACGATTTTGCCGCGCAACGGGCTATCCCACGCCAAATCCGAGGCATGTTCTGAAGCTCCGGCCACCCAATACCCGGCATCTTTTAGCTCTGCCAGGGCACGAGTAATGTTGACAACCTGAGCTGTCGGCAGGTACGAAAAAGCCCCTGCAGCAGCCTTGTGCGCCGCCGGCGTCAATGCCGCCGCACGGCGAGAAGCCACCACCAGACCGGCTGCGCCTACGGCTTCCGCGCTGCGCGCAACAGCACCGAAATTGCCCGGGTCGGTTATGTGGTCCAACACAACCACCAGGGCACTGGTCGCGGTGCGCGTCGCGGCAATGATGTCAGAAAGCGCTGCGAACTGATAGGGTTCTACTTCGGCGATGACACCCTGATGAAACCCGCGAGCGGCACCTCGCGCAGCACCGCGGACAGTGCCTCGCTCGCTCATTTCATTCAACCGGTCATGACTGGTCACTTCCCAGGGAATCCCGGCATCCTGCGCCATCTGCATAATTACGCTAAGCGTCGCATCCGGCTTCATCCCCGACGCGCACCAGATACGTTGTATCGGTTGATGAGCCAGCAGAGCCTCTTCGATGGCGTGTTTTCCTTCAAGATACGGCATAGTGTAGTAGTGGGCTGTCGAGACCAGCACCAAGCTTCGCCCAAAATGGGCAGCAGCGGTGCGCCATCCCTCTCCCTCATTCCTTTCGCACTAAGCGGGGGCCTTGGGCCGTATCTTCAATCAGCCACCCCAAGGCATCCAGACGGTCGCGCAGAGCATCGGCGCGTTCCCAGTCCTTTGCCGAGCGCGCCTCCGTACGTTCTGCCAGTAGTTCTTCTGCCTCCACATCCGTCGCCGACCCCGAAGGCGTCACCACAACCCCCAGTACGCCCAACAATTCGATGAGGGCGTCTACGGCCGCCTCCAGTGCGCGCCGGTCTGCGTCAGTCGGAACTTCACTGCCCAACCGGTCCAAAAACGAGTTGCCTTCGCGTATCAGTTCAAATAAAGCAGCCAGCGCACCAGCCGTGTTAAAGTCGTCATCCATCTCGACTATGAACTTTGCGTGGGCCTTATCTACCGCGTCTACCAAGACTTCGTGACGCGTGTGACGCGTATCAGTATCATCAGGACCGGATTCCCGAGTCAAACCCTGGGATGGCGGCGTAGTGTCAGCCATGGCCCGCGTGCCAGGAATGGACGTACTCACTCCATTCTGTTCCGCCCCCCCGCTGGCCGTCACAATCCAGCACGCCCGGTCAACGAAAGTTTGTATGCGCTCGAGCGTCGTGCCCGTCTCTCGCAGCCGCTCGTCGCTGAACTCGATGGGGCTGCGGTAGTGGGTTTGCAGCATGAGGAGGCGGATGACCGGGACGGAGTAATTGTCCAGCAGGTCGTTTAGCAGCAGGAAATTGCCCAGCGATTTCGACATTTTTTCGCCGCCCGTTTGCAGCATGCCGCCGTGCATCCAGTAGCGTGCCATCGGACGGCCCGTTGCGGCTTCTGATTGCGCGATTTCGTTTTCGTGGTGCGGGAAAATCAGGTCCAGGCCGCCGCCGTGGATGTCAAAGGGCAGGCCCAGCTCTTCCCCCGACATTGCCGAACATTCGATATGCCAGCCCGGTCGTCCCAATCCCCAGGGACTGGGCCAGGCAGGTTCACCCGGTTTCGCGGCTTTCCACAGCGCGAAGTCCAGCGGGTCACGTTTGCGATTGCGGTCGGCGGCGCTAACGCGCACACCGCTTTCCAGCTCGTCGATGTTGCGGTGCGACAGCTTGCCATAGGTGGGAAAACTGCGCACAGCAAAGTAGACGTCGCGGGCGCCAGCCTCGCCATCAGCGCAGCCAGCACCACCCGCACCCTCCTCGCCGCCACTGTCGGCGCCATCCCCGCCATCCTCATCGACGCCATCGACGCCGTCCCCCCCATCGGTCACATACGCGTGCCCGTCATCGACCAATCGCTCAATCAGCGCCACCATCGCCGGAATGGTTTCCGTTGCACGCGGACGAATGGTGGGGTCCTCGACGCCTAGCGCACGCATTTCGCTGATAAACGCGTCGGCGTATTCCGCGGCAACCGCGGCGGGCACGCGTCCTTCCTCATGTGCGCGGGCGATGATTTTGTCGTCCACATCGGTGATATTCTGGACAAATCGCACATCCCACCCACGCCAAACCAAGTACCGCCGCACCACGTCAAAGGACAGAAAAGTCCGCGCGTTCCCAATATGAATGTAGTTATACACGGTCGGCCCGCACACATACATCGACACCCGCCCGGCCTCGCGCGGCTGAAATTCCTCTTTACTGCGACTCATGGTGTTATAGATTTTCATAGTGTCGATTATACGGGATATACGGAACAGAAAAATAAAACGGAGTGAGTACTGAGCCTGCCCCCGGCTTGACCGGAGGTCCATACCAGCCACCCACACTATCCCCGCTACAGCTGGGTAAGCTCCCAAGTCTCCAGACGCAGACCCACTACCCGCCTGAACTCGCGTTGATTGTCAGTGATGAAATGCAGGTATCGGTATCCAGCAGATACATCACAGCGTCTGCCTTCGCACATCGTCATCAAAGGAAGACTGCTCCGGTCGCCTGAAATCGCTGCCCACGTCTCTGTTGCTACCGACACTGTCCCGAAGCGCGCCAAACAGATTTCGCATGCGCGCCGACCAACCCTTACGCAGGTGCATATCCAACGCCGCCGCAACATACTTTGACACTGACACCTGCTCGCTGTTGGCCTCACGACTAATCCGTGCCAAAGTCGCGTCATCCACATATAAAGAAATCTGCGCCATTCTGTGCTCTTGTCGCTCAAGGCCTCACAAGTATATCAGTGACGACTTTGAACAAAAGCCACTAATCTAATATACGCAGGGACATCATCGAAACCTTCAAGGAAATGCGCGACCGCGCAAACAGCATTGACGTCAAGACCGAAGTAGCAACGCTCGATAAAACCAAGCTCTCACAAACCCCCTGGCAGAAGGAGTGAGTACTAAGCCTGCCCCCGGCTTGACCGGGGGTCCATACCAGCAGCACAACGAGAGCATGAGACACTATTCATCCCGCAGAGCAGCTTCCAGAGCAACAACACTGGCAGCCTGCAAGCCTGTTCGTAATTCCGGCAACTGCTCACGCGCAATGGCCAGCGCAGCATCCACGTCTCTAATTTCCAGATGGTGCAAAAGAAAACGTAAGTCGTCCAAATCCGGCGTATCGGTAAAAATCCGCGCTGACGCAATTTTCAGCGCTAACAAGGCTTCCGGACGCAATACTTTGACGCGTAGTCCCGGCAATGAGAGAAAGTCCAAGGCTTCATCCTGCATGCTTTGTGTTAGAAAAAATGCGCCTTTCCGGTTTAGCCAATCCGAATCAGCATGAAATTGGTGACCGATAGTACGTACCAGTTCACCAATCTGGTCCGTCAATTCGGCTTGAAAAGCAACATCCAAATCTTTTGTCTGTTCACGTGAGCCGTAATACAACGACAACGCTCCGCCGCCAAACAATACAAATTCCACAAACCGTCCACTTTTGTGCAAACGCGCCGACAGCTCTGTCAGCATAAGCATGAATTCATCCGGCGTAAAGCGTGTTTTCATATTCTCATCATACTCTGCGCCGCAACCGCCTTGTGCCCCAACTATACCCGCGTCAAGGCGTTGGCAGACACGAGCAGATTGCGTCGCGCAAACGCCGAAGGACTTTCGCGCCGCAGCGTTTCAACCGATGACGGCGACAAACATTGGCAGGAAATAGGACCGCAAACCGCCTGATTATCTGATAGAAAATAGCGCGGCAAAGTCGTCCATTCTGGCACCTGCAAATCGTACTCACCAGCCAGCTGTTCGGCTATGGCGGCAAGCGTCGCCACCTCTGCCTGCGTCATCGCCCCCGAAACTGGTGGCTCGGTATCCAAAAAGACCTGCCGCCGTCCGGAACCAGCCGCGTAAAACGCATCCAGAAAGTCCCCGACGGCCACATGACCCGGAACCCCCAGCTCACGCTGATACACCACTTCAGCAAAATTGCGCGCCCGACGACGCAAAATATCGGACGAATATGTCGTGGGAACGGTATGCATGGTCTCCTATTATCGCACGAAACAAGTGAGCAGACAGGTAGATATATGCTCGTAAAAGCGCCAGGAAGTGAGTAACTGAGCCTGCCCCCGGCTTAACCGGGAGTCCAGTCCTGGGCGCGCTCACTTCTTTGGCGGTGCGTAGCGAACTGAACGACCGGCTCCCTCGGTAGCCAGGAGGCCGTCCTGCACCAAACCGGCCAGCACCCGCTGAACCGAACGGCGGGATAGTTGCGGCAGGATACTTTGAGCTTCGCTCACCGAAATATCGCCAAAACGCTGTACGTATGACAGCAGGTCTGTCTGTTCCGCTGTCAGTCGGCGCACGGGACGGCGCGCGTCGTTCAGCCTTCCCGCCGCTTCAGAGAGCAACGACACCTCTGTCCATAACACCTTGGCCGAGGACAGAAAGCCCACCGCAAAATAGTTCAGCCATTCGGTAAGGTCACGTCCCTCCGCGTAGCGGGTGCCATGTCCCTGCTGCAATGCCGCATAATATTCCCTCCGATTGGCGGCGTAATAGCTGTCCAAAACAATCGACGCGCGAAAATCGTAGTCGCGCAGTCCCAGATAACAGGCAGTCGCCAGCCGGGTCGTGCGGCCATTCCCGTTAGCAAAGGGATGGATACTGACGAGCTGATAATGCAGAATACCCGACGCAATCACCGGATTCAGGTTTTCTGACCGCTCTGCCAACCACTCGATTAGTTCATCCACCTTTTCTGCTACCTCATGCGGCGCTGTCCCGGTGTACGCCACCCGGTCGCCATGGTCAACAACAAAAATTTCACCACTGCGATACTGCCCGGTTTTTTCCGCCGGCAACAAATCGAGCATGGTCAGGCGATGCAATTCCAGCAGGTCAGCTACTTGCAGGGGCAAACCGGCGCCTCTGCGTTTCTCAATATAATCCAAGGCCGCACGATAATTGCTCACCTCACGTTGCGCATACCGGTGACGCGTCAGTCGCTCCCCGCTCAGGACAGCCTCAACCTGCTTGCGCGTCAGAGGATTTCCCTCAATGGACGTTGAATCATGCGTCGCGTCAACCGTTGAACGATGGCGCATTTCGATTTCGCGTTCCGGCAAAATCGCGCTCGTGTCTGTTCTGACCCGGTAAGCCTCAATCTGCGCAACGGTATTCAGCAGTTTGTTAGATATGGTGTAGTGCGGTTGAAACATAAACACAGCATACCATAGTTTGCAGCTAATCGCGCCATAATCGCGCCAACTTTCGCGCCATTTTGTGTATGGAAAACACGACAGCGACGAAGTGAGTAACTGAGCCTGCCCCCGGCTTGACCGGGGGCCAGTCCTGGGCGCGCTCACTTACTCACCACAGGCGCTAGTCGTGCTATGTGCCGAAAGACAGTTCGGTCGATTACGGTTTGCTCTAGGCAGTAATTGTCAAAAACCGCTGAAAAATTGAGTGCGCGCCACTTATAATTGCCGGGCAATAGGACTACCATTGACCCAAGTAATTCAATCTACCCTATGGAAGGAGCGGGGAAATGGACAAACGTAAGCGTCGTATCGGGAAAGTCATGTCAGGCAAGGCGGCTGCTGTACTGCTTGTAGCAGCCGTACTCTTGTGTGCGTTACCGGTCACAGCCGGAGCTTGGATGTATGGCCAAGTAACGATTCACCAAGGCAATGCGGCAGGTACGATAACTGCCACAAACATCACCACGTACTATCCGGAAACCGGCCCTTTGGTAGTCAAAATTGATTCCTTTCTTACCAGTATTGCCGCCAATAACGCTGAACTGGCGATTCTCAACTCATCGGGCGCAAAAATCTGGCGCGACACCGGCAACAAGTATTTCCTTAAAGGCACGTTTAAGCTAACCGGCTTGGATACCGTACCGGTCGGCGCCTACCGCGTGCAATTGACCTGGGGCAGTCTGGATTTGGGGACAGACGGCTATAAGGATTTCACTATTGCGAAAAAGGCGGGAAGCCCCGGCGGTGGAAGCCCTGCTACTGGCGGCGCCTTTACCGATACCAGCGGGAAAAAGATTAGCATTACTGTCGCCGCTATTGCGAACAAAACCTGGACAGGCAAACAGATTAAACCGAAGGTTGCCGTCGTTACCGCAGAGGGCACGACACTAAAAAGCGGAACAGACTACACGCTTTCGTATGGCAAGAACAAAAACATCGGTAAAGCAACCATCAAGGTCACCGGAAAAGGCAGCTACAAAGGAAGCATTTCTGCCACGTTCAAAATCGTGCCAAAAAAGCCAACGAGCCTCAAGCTCACCGCCGCGAAAAAATCTCTGAAAGTAACTTTCAAAAAAGTGAGCAAGGCACAAAAAATAACCAGCTACAAAGTTCAGTATCGCCTCAAAGGAACGTCCGCATGGAAATCGAAGACAGTCAAAGTGAAACTGACGGGCGCCTCGGCAAAGAAAACCACCGCGGTCGTCACGCTGAAAAAGCTGACGAGCAAGAAAACCTATCAGGTTCGTGTCTATGCCTACAAAGGAGCCTACGCTGGCAATGCGACCGGCATTAAAACCAAGAAAATAAAATAGCGCCGTAACAAAAAAGAGTTTATACAAAAGTGAGTAACCGAGCCTGCCCCAGCCTTGACCGGGGTTCCAGTCATGGGCGTACTCACTTCGCTTGCTTTTTTTTCCTACACAGCACGAGCGCGCCCCGGAGACGGGTGGTGCGCTCATGCTGTCACAAAGGAGACACTTGGAGTGAAGTGTCTGCGAGGAGGAAGGGGCTTTTAGAAGACGGGAACTACCGCCGTTCCGAAGGTGCTGGTGATGAAGCTGCGGGTCGCGTCGCTGGTCAGCGCCGCCGCCAGTTTTTGGATGGCCGGGTCGTTTTCGTTGCCCGTTTTGACCACCAGATAGTTCGCGTAGGTCTGCGCGGCTTCGCTGGTGGGGTCTTCGGTCGCCAGCACCGTCGTGATGTCGATGTTGGAGCTAAGGGCATAGTTGCCGTTGATGACCGCAAAGTCCACGTCGGGCAGCAGGCGCGGCAGGTTCTGGGCGTCAGCTTCGGTGAATTTAATCTTGTGGGGGTTGTCCACGATGTCTTTCGGCGTCGCTTCCAGACCCACGCCTTCTTTCAGCGTGATGAGCCCTTGGGTCTGCAGCAACTGCAGAGAGCGCGCCTCGTTGGTGGCGTCGTTGTCGATGGCGATTTTCGCGCCCGTTTTGATGTCGGACAGGGAATCCGATTTGCCCGGATAGATACCCAGCGGCTCGAAATGCACGGCCACAACCGGAGTCAGGTCAGTACCTTGCTCGGCGTTGAACTGCTCCAGATAGGGTTTGTGCTGGAAGAAGTTGGCCTGCAGCTCGCCTTCCTGCAGGGCGGTATTCGGCAGGACATAGTCATCGAATTCCGTGATTTCCAGCGTGACGCCTTCAGCCGCCAGCGTTTCTTTCAGATTGTTCAGAATCTGGGCATGCGGAGCCGGCGTAGCGCCAACAACCAGCGTTACCGGTTCAGTCGTGGCAGCGCCATCATCGGCGGTTGCCGCAGGTTCGGCGTTGTCGGTAGCGGACTTGCTGCAAGCGACAAGCCCAAAGGCGAGGGCAAGAGCGAGCGCCAACGCCAGAACCACCGGCACAGAAAAATTACCCTTCTTCGTTTTCACTTTCATCATTGTGTTCCTTTCTTTCGTCTGTTTCATCGTTTCCGACGTTCCCGTTTCGTTCCTGTTTCGTTCCTGTTCAGCTTCCCGAACTGCTTTCCTGCTATAATCCTAGTATTCCTACCTGAATACTAAGATATTCTATACCTCACCCCCCTGTCAACCCCTTTTCCGAAAAAGTAATTATCTCATGGTATCGCCACCGGTTATGGTATCGCCACTAACATTTCCCGTTATCAGAAAAGAGGAAAACTGCGCTATGATTGGGGGGATGGACCACCGGGGGGATGGACCACCGATGAGGACAGAACGACCTCAAGCGTCAAACAGAGGCGGCAGTTAAGGAAATCCACCGGAATAAACAACGACGAACAACGAAGAACAACGAAGAACAACGCAAAGGGGAGAGGGTGCTGAAAATGAAGTTCGTAATACGTTGGCTGGTCAGCTCCATTGCGGTAGCCGCGGCAGTATTGCTGGTTCCCGGTATTGGAGTGGAAGGTTCCGCGCCCTGGTTGCCAATTGTTGTGGTCGGGCTTTTACTGGGTTTGGTTAACGCAAGTTTCGGTACGATTATTCGGGCAATCAGTTTCGGGTGCATTTTTTTGACGCTGGGAATCTTCAGCTTAGTCATTAACGCATGGATGCTTCAACTTTCGGCCTGGGTTGCCACCACTTTCTTCGCGGTACCGTTGTATGTCACGAATTTTTGGGCGGCATTTTGGGGTGGCATTGTTATCAGTCTGGTGACTATGGCGCTTAACGCCGTTCTGCCACCCGTATCGCCCACAAACTAGCGGCAGCGCGACAGGCCCCCCTGTCCGCAGACCATAAGTGAGTACGTCCATACCTGCCAGCGCCGCTGCGTGAAACCTGTCATCCGATGTGTCTGAAGGTCAACCCAAGCGGTCGTATGACGCCGGCTCAACATCGGGTACCTTGTCCATAATGGTGTGGAAACTTTTCACTGACCCCCGTTGCGCGCGCCGCGCCAGATAGCTTTCCGTTTTCAGAGCCGACAATTTTTCCGCCAATGCCGAAGCAACCAGCTGATTGACCGAGATGTTTTCTTCCTTTGCCAGCTCGCGCGCTTCGTTGTGCAGCGACTGCGGCAACCGAATACTCATTGCGCTCATAGCAACCCTCCTGTCTCTCCCAGCCGTTCCAGATACTGGCGCGGCTTCAGAATTTCTATACCGAATTGCCTTGTCACTCCCGCAAAGTCCCGCAAGTTATAGGTCACGATACAGTGACAATTCGCCGCTACTGCCAACTCCAACACGTGGTCGTCATGACTGTCGCGCAAAAAGGGACGCCACAAATAATAAACTTCCTGCAAGTGCGCGATTGAGCATAAGTCACTCACCAACTGTTCAATATCCGCATCCGAAAGTGTCTTGTTGGGATGCGCCCGCGTTGCCGCGTCTTCATATTCAGTTACTAAAGACACCGATAAAGCCAGCCGAAATTTTTGTTGCGGTGCCAAGTTAAGCAATTGCCATGATGCCCCCGCGCGCGAACGTGTCGCGCTCACAAACACATTCGTATCCAGAAGAATGCAATCCATACTATTGGTATTATATACAATACCAATAAAGAAAATCAAGCGAACGTAACGGCAGCAGTCTTTTTGCAGGGCAGGCAAAATGCAGCTTCCCCCCACCCCGTCATCTCGACCGGAACAGACTGCAGGTCTGCGGAGCGGAGAGATCCAAGACCCACGCCAGATAAACTTCCTATTGCATTTCCACTATCCCAGTTCTGCCGTATCATCAGCCAGCAATCGTTCGAAACGCCAGATACGGACAACAACGACTTTCTCCCCTGTAAAACGATACACGATACGAAAAGGCGGATGAATCAGCTGCCGCAAGTTTGGATTGTCGAATTCCTCCAGCACAGCGCCGCTTTCAGGAAACTGTCGCAGCTGATCCAATCGTTCCCGCACGGCGCGTACTAAACGGATGCCTACTTCCGGCACATCCTGGGCGGCATACCATGCTAAGACTTCCTCCAAATCAGCTGCTGCGGATTCGGCAACCTCCACCACAAACGGCTGTGGACTCATGAAAGTCCCAACCGCTCATCCAGCTTTTCTAACGACATCGTGCGCCCTGCCTCGACATCGGCCAATCCCTGAACGACGGCGTGCATAAACGCCAGCTCGTCCTGATTCGCCTCATAGCTTTCCAGCGACTGTACAACGGCGCGTCCACGCCCTCGTGAAGTTACCAGTATTGGCCGCTGACTACGCTCAACTTGTCGCACCACTTTTCCGGGATTGGCTTTCAAATCCCCCAGCGCAATAACATCTTCAGAAAACTTCACTGTTGTCTGTATCATCAACAACCCCCTTAATAGCAGCTGTAAACAGCCCGTTTAATAGCCCAACCATCATAGCATGGAAATTAAGTGAGCGCGTCCATACCTCGCTGTATCGTCATGCCGGAAACAGACTCCATACTTGCTGCCTCTGGGTGGCGGGCAAGGATTGCCCGCCCTACGCGCACTTGGCAATTGGGTTGCCGGTTTGGGCGTACTCACTCCTTTTGTGCTTTAGGCTCGTTTGTCTATGTGGCGGACTAGCAGGTTGCAGGCTGATTGGATGAGCTGGATGAGGACGATGATGATGACCAGCGCGGCCAGCAGGACGTCGTCCTGATAGCGGTTGTAGCCGTAGCGGATGGCGATGTCACCCAGGCCCCCCGCGCCGACCATGCCGGCAATGGCCGAATAGCCGAACAGCGTGATGACCGTGAGGGCGACGCTGCGCGCGATGGAGGGCAGGCCTTCTCGCAGCAGGACTTTGGTGATGATTTGGAAGGTGTTCGCGCCGCAGGCCTGAGCTGCTTCGATGACGCCAGCCGGGACTTCGGCCAGCGAGTTTTCGATAATGCGCGCCACGAAGGGGATGGCGGCAATCACCAGCGGCACGATGGCGCCGGGCACACCGAGGGTCGTGCCGACCACCAGACGCGTAAAGGGAATCAGCACGACGACCAGGATGACGAAGGGCAGCGAGCGTCCCATGTTGACAACCCAGCCCAGCGTTGCCGACAGCGTGCGGTTTGGTTTGAGGCCACCCGGCGCGGTGATGGTCAACAGGACGCCCAGTGGGATGCCCAGCAGGTAGGCGAGGGCTGAAGAAATCAGCGTCATCGCCAGTGTAGCCCACACACCTTCCAGCAGCAGGGGGCCGAATTCAGTGAGGAAGGCGCCGAAGCCGTCAGCGAACATGGTGGTCTGCACCTGCCTCTTGCGCGTCGTGCTGGGGGCGGCGGGTGGCGGTGGGGGTAGCGGCGGCGGCGGTAGCGATAACGGCGGTAGCAGCCCCGTTGTCTGCCCGCAGCAGCTCACGGGTGGCGGCCGCCTGCGGGTGGGCGAACAGGTCAGCCACCGTGCCAGTTTCTACCACGCGCCCGGCGTCCAACACCGCCACCTTGTTGCAGATACGATGCACCACCGACATGGCATGCGTGATGACCAGCATGGTCACCCCCAGCTCGCGATTTATGTTGCGCAGCAAATCCAGGATGGACTGCGTCGTCGTCGTGTCCAGCGCGCTGGTTACCTCATCGCAGAGCATGATGGAGGGATGATTGGCCAGCGCCCGCGCGATGGCGACACGCTGTTGCTGTCCACCGGAAAGCTGTGAGGGCCAGGACTGCGCCTTGTCGGACAAACCGACCAGTTCCAGCAGTTCCTGGGCGCGGGCACGACGCGCCTCGGCCCCGTCATGGCGAATCTCCAGCGGAAAGGAAACATTAGACAGCACGGTACGCTGCGCAAAGAGGTTAAAGTCCTGAAACACCATCCCGATACGGGCGCGCAGGTCAAGCAGGTCCCGCCCGGCAAAGTGCGTCACATCCTGCCCGCTGACAAAAACCTGCCCGGCAGTCGGGCGTTCCAGCAGGTTGACGCAGCGCGCCAGCGTGGACTTGCCCGCACCGGACCGGCCGATAATCCCGTAGATGTCACCGGGCGCGACCGTCAGGCTGACGTCGCGCAACACCTCACTGGCCTCACCGTTCACCGTGAAGGACTTTGACAGCCCGCGGATTTCTATAGCAGCAGTTTTCATGGGGAGTAGTATAGCAATAGACCCGCTATTCGCCAGAAAGCTGAAGGGAGTCAACTGTACGAAAATATCGTACAGTTGAAATTGTTATCGCTTGTCGATTTCGCACGGCTGCTTGAGGATGTAGTGAGTGACGAGGAGTAGAGGAATAGCTCGCAGGAATGGACGCACTCACTTATGTTGGCTATGTTGACACGCTCGCTTAAATCCCGCCGCCGTCCTCGAACAGGTAGTGCGCGTATGCCTCGATTTCTGCCAGGTATTCATCGGGAACGGCGTCGCGCCCGGCCAGCGCCAGCGGCTCGGTCAGACCCGCACCTTCCTCCAGCCGTTTAATGCGCTGCATCAGCGTGGCAAACACCTCAATAATCGGGTCGGGCAGGTCCTCCTTCGGCAAGACCGGCGCCAGCGCCTCTTTCGTCTGCGCGCGACGGCGGCGGTCCACGACAGTATTGCGCACACCCACGCGCGCCGGAATGCCCACCACCGTGCAGTTGGGCGGGACGTCGTTGACGACCACCGCGCCGCCGCCGACCTTGCTGT